>NZ_JBFULO010000201.1:0-6791 GCF_054049855.1 Stenotrophomonas sp. P5_B8
ATGTTCTCCCGCATGGCGCGCAGGCACTATGACGACGTTCAAGCCGCAACCGAAGAGAACCTGCTGGACATCCTGCAGCGCACCGGCGTGGACATCCTCTGGCGCAACAACAACAACGGCGGCTGCAAAGGGGTATGCCAGCGCGTGCCCACCGACGACATGCCGGCCCTCAAGGTGGCGGGTCAGTGCGTGAACAAGGACGGCACCTGCCACGACGAGGTGCTGCTGCACCAGCTCGGTGCCCGCATCGATGCCATGAAGGGCGATGCCCTGATCGTGCTGCATCAGATCGGCAGCCATGGGCCGACCTACTTCGAGCGCTATCCCGAACAGGCCACCGTGTTCCGCCCGACCTGCAACAGCAACCAGATCCAGACCTGCACCAACGAGGCGCTGACCAACACCTACGACAACACGCTGGTCTACACCGACCAGGTGCTCGGCAAGACCATCGCCCTGCTGGAGGGATACGCGGACCAGCGCGACGTGGCCATGATCTACGTGTCCGACCATGGTGAATCGCTGGGCGAACGCGGGATGTACCTGCACGGCACGCCGTACGTCATTGCGCCCCCTGAGCAGACGAGCGTGCCCATGCTGATGTGGTTCTCCCCGGCCTTCGCTCGGCATGCCGGCCTGGATCTCGCCTGCCTGCGCGGCAACGCCCAGGGTGAGCGCTACAGCCACGACAACCTCTACCACTCCCTCCTCGGGCTGTTCGATGTGGAAAGCGGCGTGTATCAGAAGGGGCTGGACCTGTTCGCCGGGTGCCGCGCCCCGGCGCCAGGCTGACCGCTCCACGGCATCGCCTCACCCGCGGGGCGTGCGCCGTCCCGCTCGTCCCTCAGGCCCCGCCATTGGCCCCAAACCCTTGTGCCGCCGTCCCTTTCCGCGTGCCATCGGCGCTACGGCCCCGCATGCTGCGGCTCCCTTATCCGTCCTGCTCGCATGACCCGACGACACGATATCGACGCCCTGCGCGTCCTCGCCTTCGCGCTGCTCATCCTCTATCACCTCGCCATGGCCTACGTGGACGGCTGGGGCTTCCATCTGAAGAGCACCCACACCACGCCCGACCTGCAGTGGCCCATGCGCCTGCTCAACGGCTGGCGGATGTCCCTGCTGTTCCTGATTTCCGGCGTGGCCATCGCGCTGCTGGGCCCCGGCCTGCGGCGCGGTCGATTCGCGGCCGTGCGGAGCTGGCGGCTGCTGCTGCCCCTGCTGTTTGGCATGTTCGTGGTGGTCCCCATCCAGCCCTACTGCGAGGCGGTCAGCAATGGCGCCGCCTCGCCCGGGTTCGGGGCTTTCCTACTGCGCTACTGGCAGATCCGGCCCTGGCCGCCCGGCAGCTTTGCCGGCGCACCGTTTGGCATCACCTGGAACCATCTCTGGTACCTGGCCTACCTGTGGTGCTACAGCATGCTGCTGGTGCTGCTCAAGCCACTGCTGGATTCGGCACCGGTCCGCCGCGCCACGGCACGGTTTGCGGGCGCTCCCGGGCGGCTGCTCCTGTTCCTGCCCGCGGGGATCCTGCTGCTGTGGCTGGTGTGGCTGGCACCCGCGCATCCAGCCACCAATACGCTGGTGAACGACACGTATCAGCATGCCAAGTACCTGACCGTCTTCCTGATCGGGTATCTGCTTGGCAGGGAGCCTGCCTTCTGGGAGCGCGCGGTTGCCCTGCGCTGGACCAGCCTGGCCGCCGTGGGTTGCGCGGTCTGCTGGTATTTCCTGCTGGAAGCACTGGGCCAGTGGCTGCCGGCCGACGCGGTATTACGTCGCTGGCCCGCATCGTTCTGGAGCGTGCAGTCGAAATTCTGCGAGATGCTCTACGTGTGGGGCGTCCTGTTGACCCTCCTGGGCTGGGCCAGGCGCTATCTGGATCGACCGTTCCGCTGGCTGCCCTATTGCACCGAGGCCGTCTACCCGTGGTACATCCTCCACCAGAGCCTGCTCATCGCGGCGCTGTATTGGTTGAAGCCGCTGCAGCTTGGGCCCGTGCTTGAGCCGCTGCTGGTATTGATGGCAACGGTGGTCGGCTGCCTGCTGCTACACGAGTGCCTGATTCGTCGTGTGCGCTGGATCCGGCCGCTGTTCGGGCTCAAGGCGGTAAGCRAGGACGCTCCCCGGCGCCACACGGCCGTCACGGACGCGCGCGCATAACGTGCGCACCCCGCGAGCATGGGGGTAGATCGTCCCGACCATCGAGCCTGCGCACGTGAATCCACCGCCCCCCGCCCTGCAGCCGTCCCGCTCGCCTGATCGCGCGCTCGACGGGGTCAACTTCTTCCTGGCCGATGTGCGCGACGGATTGGGCCCCTACCTGGCGATCTACCTGCTGGCGGTCCACAAGTGGGAACCGGCCAGCATCGGCGCGGTCATGACCGTGGCCGGGCTCACCGCCCTGGTCGCGCAGACACCGGCAGGCGCCTTGATCGACCGGGTGAACGCCAAGCGCGCGACGGTCGTGATCGCCGCGATACTGGTCACCGTCAGCTGCCTGGTCCTGCCCTGGACCACCTCGTTCACCCTCGTGGCCATCACCCAGGCGGTGAGTGCCATCGCCGGCACGGTCTTTGCCCCGGCCATCGCGGCCATATCGCTGGGTATCGGCGGACCGCGGGTGTTCGCACGGCGCATGGGCCGCAACGAAACCTTCAACCATGCGGGCAACGCCGTCGCCGCGGTGCTGGCGGGCGGGCTGGCCTATGTGGGCGGACCGGTCGTGGTGTTCTACCTGATGGCGGCCATGACGCTGGCCAGCATCGCCGCCGTGCTGATGATTCCGGCAGCGGCCATCGACCACGAGCGCGCGCGTGGATTGCCCTCCCCACGCCAGGACGCGCCCGCGCCGACCTCGGTCCTGCGGCTGTTGCACGACAGAACGTTGATGATCCTGGCGGCCTGCTGTGCGCTGTTCCACCTGGCCAATGCGGCGATGCTTCCCCTGGTGGGCCAGAAGCTGTCCCAGACCAGCCCCGAGCTGGCCACCACGCTCACCGCCGCCTGCATCGTGGCGGCACAGCTGGTCATGGTGCCGGCCGCACTGCTGGTCGGAAACCGGGCCGACGCCTGGGGACGCAGGCCGCTGCTGCTGGCCGCCTTCCTCATCCTGCCGATCCGCGGCGTGCTGTATCCCCTGTCCGACGCGCCCGCCTGGCTGCTGGGCGTGCAGCTGCTCGACGGCATTGGTGCCGGCATCTTCGGCGCCCTGCTGCCGGTCATCGTCAGTGACCTGACCCAGGGGACCGGTCGCTTCAACGTCACGCTGGGGGCGGTGTCCACCGCCTTCGGGCTGGGCGCCGCCTTCAGTCCTGGGCTGGCCGGGTTGATCGTGCAGTTCGCTGGGTATGATGTCGCGTTCCTGACCTTGGCGGCCATCGCTGCCCTCGCCTTCGTCCTGGCCATGGCCATGCCGGAGACCCGGCCCCAGGCCAGCGATACCACCGCCGAACCTGCAACAACGGCATCCAACGCCCGCCTTTGAGTTTTTCCCGAGCCATTGATGCACATTCCAACCACGTCCCTGATCATCTGGACGGTAACCGCCGTCGCCACCTGCGGTGTCATCTTTCGCCCCTGGCGCGTTCCCGAGTACGCCTGGGCACTGGGCGCGGCCGCGCTGCTGACCGTTACCGGGCTGCTGCCTTTGAATGCGGCCATGGCCGCCGTGGCCGAAGGCGGCGACGTCTACCTCTTCCTGATCGGCATGATGGTGCTGGCCGAGCTGGCACGGCAGGAAGGGCTGTTCGACTGGTTGGCCGCGTATGCGGTGCAGCACGCCAAGGGCTCGGGACAACGCCTGTTTGATTTGGTGTTCCTGGTGGGCACGCTGGTCACGATCTTCCTGTCCAACGACGCCACGGCCGTCGTGCTCACGCCGGCGGTCTACGCCGCCTGCAAGGCCGCCCGGGCCAACCCGCTGCCGTATCTGTTCGTCTGTGCCTTCGTGGCCAACGCGGCGAGCTTCGTGCTGCCCATTTCCAATCCGGCCAACCTGGTGGTCTTCGGCGATCACATGCCCTCCCTGGCCCAATGGCTGCGGCAGTTCACCCTGCCCTCGCTGGCCGCCATCGGCATGACCTACCTGGTGCTGCGGCTGGCCCATCGCCGCCAGATCGCACCGCCCCTGGTGGCGGTGGCCGAGCAACGGCCGCTGTCCGAGGGCGGGCGCCTGTGCGCGATCGGCGTCGGTGTCACCGGCAGCGTGCTGTTGGTGACCTCGGCGATGAACGGGCCGCTGGGTCTGACCACGTTCTGCGCCGGTGCCGCTACCCTGGCCACCATCCGCCTGCGCCAGCGCCGCAGCCCRATGCCGATCCTGCGGCATGTGTCCTGGGGCGTGCTGCCGTTGGTTGCCGGGCTCTTCGTGCTGGTCGAGGCGGTGGCGCACACCGGCGTGATCCGCATCGCCGCCGACGCACTGGAGGCCTTTGCCCGTACATCGCCCAGCGAAGCCAGCTGGCTGGCCGGTGGCGCGGCCGCCGTACTGAGCAACCTCGCCAACAACCTGCCGATCGGCCTGGTGGCCGGCTCGCTGGGCCAGATGGCCGACCTGCCCACGCAGACCCGCGCCGCCCTGCTGATTGGTGTGGACCTCGGCCCCAATCTGTCGGTGACCGGCTCGCTGGCGACCATGCTCTGGTTGGTGGCGCTGCGTCGCGAAGGCGAGCACGTCAGTGCACTGACCTTCCTGCGCCTGGGCATCCTGGTGATGCCGCCGGCCTTGCTTGCCGCGCTCTGGCTTCTGTAGTCACGTCGTTGCCGCATTGTGTTGGCCGACGTGACTACAACCAATGGCACAGGAAGCCAGCGCCGTTTGCGCGCTACGTTGGACCAAATGGAATGGAAGGACCGCGTATGAAGCGTCTGTTTTTCTCGATGGCGTTGTTGCTGATGGCTGGAATGGCTGGCGCAGCGACGAAGGCAGTGAACGGAAAAACCACCGTCATCGTGCTGGGCGTCGACCACGCCGCCCAGCTGGTGGCGCGCAACGACCGCCCCGCCCTGCTTGCCGCGTTCCTGGCACATGCCAAGCCCGATGCCATCTGCATCGAGCGCTCGCCCGAGGCCTTCGCACGCAACGACTATTACGAATTCACCTACGAAGTCCAGGACGTCGTAGTCCCCTTCGCCCGGCGCAACGGCATCGACCTGTGCCCCATCGACTGGGAGCCGCCGGTGGAAGACGCCCGGCTCGGGTTCGGCCTGGACCTGGGCGCAGCGCCGGAACTGCGCCCCGCCAGCGGATTCCAGCAGTTCCTTTCGTTCCCGTCCCCGAGCCATCTCACGCGGGATCTTTTCCACGCCGACGAAGCAAAGAACGTGGCGCGCATCGCGCAGTGGGCCGCGACCCCGGCCAAGCGCGCCACCGATGATCTGCCGCGCAGGCTGTATCTCTATCGTACGTACCTGCAGGCTCAGCGGGTGGCCGCGGCGGCGAAGGCACACCCGGGTGGCACGGTGGTGGTGGTGGTCGGCGAGTTCCACAAGCGCGATATCGACGCGATCCTGGCCGATGCCGAAGACGTGCGCGTCGTCCAGCCGTCCAGCCTCGGCAAACCCACCGAGACGCAGGTGCGCCAGCAGGAGCGCCGTGACTATCGCGTGGCTGTCGCCAGCTTCAATCTCCTGGGCGTCCAATCCGCCACCGGCAACATCGATCGCGCATTCGTCCGGGAGACCGTGCAGGCACTCAAGGCCGAACAGGACTCGCCCGAGGCCAAGCTGATGGAAACACGCCTGGATCTGCTCGAAGAGCGCATCACGCCCATCATTGCGGTGGACCGCTATCGCGCCATCGCCGCAGACGCGGGCGATGCGCGCTTCACCTGGACCGGCGTCACCGACGCCGCACGCCTGGATTCCTACTTCGATCCCTTCGGCAACCTCACCGTGCGCCAACGGGCCCTGCTCGAAACGGCGCGGGAGCTGCACCGTGCCGGGCGTGGCGCGGAAGCGGCCGCGATACAGCAGGCCCTCGGCAGCGAACTCGGCGACCGAAAGAAGGCMCAGCTTGCCGGCTACTGGGAACGCTACATCGTCCAACCGGCGTCGCCGTAAGTCGCCAGCGCCAATGGCTTCCTGCAGGGGGACGCTCGCGGTGGCGACAGGCGGGTGAAGCGGTTGACGCTTCGAACTTCAAAACGTCGGCAGGACGCGGTAAGCATATAAAAGGCCTATGACATTGATATACGCCGAATATCAAGCAAGGCCTCATTGACGATAAATGTGAATCGTCAATGAATATTTCTGTGACCGTCACCGCATTTGCAACTAATTGCATGTTGTCCGATTGACCCCCTGCCTACCGTTGCGACCTCGCCCTTCCTGGCATGTCAATGCCGACACTACGAGGTTGCACACGATGAAGTCTGACGTCTCCGTACAGCGGGTCCTGTCTTTAGCCATCGCTTCGGTACTTGCGATGACGGCAGCAAACGCCGCCACCGCGCTGCCGATTGTCGCCGACGGCACCCATGTCGATGCAAACGGTGACACTGTCGCGGGCGATCCCGGCTACCTCGGCCATGCCATGAGCGCCGTCAACGGCGGCACGATCATCGCCTCGGACATGACGCTGACCACCAGCGGCGAACAGGCCTCCGGCGCCATCGCCGATGGCGTCGGCAGTCGCATCGAACTCAACAACAGCACCATCTCCACATCGGGCTACGTGTCGCCTGGCCTGAACGCCGTGTCTGGCGGCCAGATTGTGGCCGAAGGCGTCACCTTCAGCTCCACCGGCAACAACGGGCGCGGCGTGCAGGCCACCGGCGCCGGCAGTGAAG
>NZ_JBFULO010000202.1:0-6776 GCF_054049855.1 Stenotrophomonas sp. P5_B8
GTCTGCTGGTCGCGCCGCTGTTGACCCTGGCCGGGTTCGCATTGGCGTTGCTGTGCAGCCCGTCGTTCGCGTTGGTATTGCTGTGCTACTACGTGATGACRTTGGGCTACTCGCTGCAGCTCAAGCGCATCGTCATGATCGACGTGGTGCTGCTGGCCGCGCTGTATACCGTGCGCATCATCGGCGGCACCGTGGCGATCGGCTCGGAACTGTCGTTCTGGCTGCTGGCGTTCTCGATGTTCGTCTTCCTCAGCCTGGCGATGCTCAAACGCTACACCGAGCTGGCTTCGGCCCTGGCCAATGGCAAGGAGCTGGCGATCGGACGCGGCTACTCGGTCGCCGACCTCCCCTTGGTGCAGTCGCTCGGCGCGGCCGCCGGTTACATCGGCGTGCTGGTGTTCGCGCTGTACATCAACAGCCCCGAGAGCATGGAGCTGTACCGCCATCCCAAGGTGCTGTGGCTGCTGTGCCCGATCCTGCTGTACTGGATCAGTCGCATGTGGATCGTGTCCCATCGCGGCGACATGCACGATGACCCGATTGTATTCGCCGCCACCGACCGTGGC
Organism: Stenotrophomonas sp. P5_B8; assembly: GCF_054049855.1. NCBI lineage: Bacteria > Pseudomonadati > Pseudomonadota > Gammaproteobacteria > Lysobacterales > Lysobacteraceae > Stenotrophomonas > Stenotrophomonas sp. P5_B8. The sequence goes on from NZ_JBFULO010000202.1 coordinate 567, forward strand.
AGCCAGATGGTCATCGCGCTGGGCGTGGTGATCGTGCTGGCCGCGATATGAGGTCTGCCGGCGGCCAGTCCTGGGGGCGTTACCCCCGGGCGACACAGCAGCTGGCGCCGGTCACCGACCGTGCTGCCCTGCTGCCGGCCGTCGATGGCCTGATGCTGCCCCATGGCAATGGGCGCAGCTATGGCGACAGTTGTCTCAACCCGGGCGGCACGCTGTTGATGGCGCGGTCGCTGGACAGGTTCATCGCGTTCGACCCCGCAACCGGCATCGTGCGTTGCGAGGCCGGCGTGACGCTGGCCGAGATCATCGAGCTGGCGCTGCCGCAGGGCTGGTTCCTGCCGGTCACGCCCGGCACCCGCTACGCCACGGTGGGCGGGGCGATCGCCAACGATGTGCACGGCAAAAACCATCATCGGGCCGGCAGTTTCGGCCACCACCTGCGGGGTTTGGAGCTGCTGCGCAGCGACGGCCAACGGATCGCACTGGGTGCCGATGACGCCACCGGGCTGTTTGTCGCCACCATCGGCGGCTTGGGCCTGACCGGCTTGATCACCTGGGCCGAACTTCAGTWGCGGCGCGTGCCTGGGCCGTGGATCGAAACCGAGTCCATCCGTTTCGACTCGCTGGACGAGTTCTTCACGCTCTCGCGCGACTCGGCCGCGGGCTTCGAATACACCGTGGCGTGGATCGACTGCCTGGCCACCGGCAAGCAGCTCGGGCGCGGCCACTTCCTGCGCGGCGACCATGCCCGGGGCGACCCGCGGGCGGCCACGCCCAGCGCGATGCCCCGCCGCAGCATCCCGTTCGTGCCGCCGGTCTCGATGGTCAACGGCCTGACCCTGCGCCCGTTCAACACCCTGTACTACTGGCGCCAGCCCGGCCGCCGCACGCGCCACCTGTCGCACTACCAGAGCTACTTCTACCCGCTGGATGGCATCAACGACTGGAACCGGATGTACGGCCCGGCCGGCTTCCTGCAGCACCAGTGCGTGCTGCCGCCGGCAACCGCGCGCGAGGCCACCGCCGCCCTGCTGTCGGAGATCTCGCGCAGCGGGCGCGGCTCGTTCCTGGCGGTCCTGAAGGAATTCGGGGATGCCCCGGCACCGGGTATGCTTTCCTTCCCGCGCCCGGGCACGACACTGGCGCTGGACTTCCCGAATACCGGGCCTGACCTGTTCAGGATGCTGGAGCGGCTCGACCGTATCGTCGCCGAGGCGGGCGGGGCGGTGTACCCGGCCAAGGATGCGCGCATGTCCGGCGCCCTGTTCCGCCAGGCCTTCCCGGCCTGGGAGGCCTTCTCCCACCATATCGATCCCCGTTTTTCGTCCGGCTTCTGGCGCCGGGTCATGGAGTAAGCATGCAAAAGGTTCTGATCATCGGCGCCACCTCCGCCATCGCTGAAGCGGTGGCCCGGCTGTATGCCACCCGCGCCAGCACGATTTTCCTGGTCGGCCGCAACGCGAACCGCCTGGACGCCATCGCCGCCGACCTGCGCGTGCGCGGTGCCCACCAGGTGGACGCCTATGCGCTTGACGTCAACGACCTGGCCGGTCACGCCGCCATGCTCGACGCCGCCTGGGCGGCCAGCGGTGGTATCGATACGGTGCTGATCGCCCACGGCACCCTGCCCGACCAGGCCGCCTGCGACCAGTCGGTCGATCTGGCGATGCGTGAGTTCATCACCAACGGCACCTCCACCATCGCGCTGTGCACGGCACTGGCCCAGCGCCTGTCGGCCGGCAGCAACCTGGCGGTGATCTCCTCGGTCGCCGGTGACCGCGGCCGTGCCAGCAACTACCTGTACGGCAGCGCCAAGGCGGCGGTCACCGCGTTCCTGAGCGGGCAAGGCCAGCGCCTGGGCAAGCTGGGCATCAACGTGCTGACCATCAAGCCCGGCTTCGTCGATACCCCGATGACGCAGGCCTTCAAGAAGGGCGCGTTGTGGGCCTCGGCCGACAAGGTCGCGCAGGGCATCGTGCGCGCCTCCGACCGGCGGCGCGCGGTGGCCTACCTGCCGGGTTTCTGGTGGGCGATCATGATGGTGATCAAGAACATTCCTGAGTTTGTCTTCCGCAAGATCTCGCTCTGACATGACTGCACTGCACAACAGGGGAGGCACCGGCGCGGCCGCCGATGCCGATGCCGATGGACGTGGCGTGTCGCGGGCCAGGATCAAAAATATGCTCGGCGCGCGCTGCCTGGTCCTGCTGATCTGCGTATTGATGCTGGCCGGCTGCAACACACCGACGGATCCTGCGCGGGCGATGCAGGGTGGCTGCTCGCCATCGACCTTCCCCTTTTTGCCAGTTGATGCGTCCGTCGAAGGACGCATCACCCGCTGCGATGGTGGCGATGACTGGACCGGCAGGATCCAGACCCAGCCTTATCCTGCCGGTACCCGGCATATCGACGTGATGCTCACCGGCTACCCGTCTGTCCACGGCATCAACCTGAGCGCGGTCGGTCAATCCGGCAGAACCGCCCCCATCCTGTCGCTGCCCACTCCTCGGGAAAGCTGGCAGCGCGTGAATCTCACCATCCCCGAGGACGTGTCACGGGAAGCATTCAGCGTGGTGCTTGAGGATCACGCAACCGGCATGTACGGATGGGCCGGGTTGGGGGCATCCACCGTCACGCTCGCAGACACGTTCAAGCAGGGCCTGCTTCCGTTGCTGCTGGCGGTGCTGTTGGGCAATGCGTGGCTGACCGTGTTGTCGTTCTGCCTGCCGCGCGTCGGCACACCTCGCGAACGGGCGCTCACGGGGCTGCTTGCCGCAGGGTGCATCTGGCTGCTGGTGTTCATCGCCTTCGTCGGATCGGCCGCGCTCGGCAGTGTGGTATCCGCCGTGGCAGTGCTACTTCCGTTTGCATGGGCCCTGCGGACCGGACGGCGCCCTGGCCGCACGTTCGGCGAGCTTGCAGGGATCCAGAAGGAACTGCTGCCGGTGTTGCTGCTGGCGCTGCTGGTGCTGTGGATCGGCCTGTTCCCGTTCCATGGCAATGGCATGCCAAACGCAGAAGGCGCCAGCCGATGGCGCCCGCTCCCGATCGACGCGTGGCTGCCCATGCTGTTTGGCGACATGCTCGCGCAGGGCCGGCTCGATGTTCCGATGATCGGCGACTGGCTGAGCAGCGACCGCCCCCCGCTGCAGGCCGGCCTGTACCTGATGGTGCGCGACACCTGGCCCCAGGCCCATGGCTTGGTCTACCAGGGTATCTCGACCTGGGCGCAGACCCTGTTCCTGCTTCCGCTGGCGGCCCTGCTGGATCGTTTCGCCGGCAGATCGGTTCGAACGCTCACCCTGTTTGCGCTGTGCCTGTCCGCACTGGTACTGGTCAACGCCTTGTTTGTCTGGCCCAAACTGCTCGCAGCGGCGTTCTGCCTCATCTACTACGGCGCCCTTTTCCCAGCTGGTGGGATGCCGCGACGTTGGGGCCAGGCCGGTATCGCGGCTGCAATGGCGATGCTGTCCCACGGGGGCGCCCTGTTCTTCCTCGCCGGCGCCTCGCTGATGCAACTGGCATGGTACCGACGCGCGGGCCTGGTCATGCTGACCCGCACCGGTGCTGTCGCCCTGGCAGGTTATCTGCCCTGGATCGCCTACCAGCGTTTCATCGATCCTCCCGGTGATCGTCTCATCAAATGGCATTTCGCCGGCAAGGTGCCACCCGGCACCGAAAGCGCGCTGCATGCGCTGGTCGATGCCTACTCACACCTGACGCCTTCGCAGTGGCTGCATGCGCGGCTGCAGGACATCATGATCATCACCCGTGGCGCGCTCAGTGCACCCGTGGATGCGCTCTCAGTCATGGTGAACAACAGCGCGTCCGCCACTGCATCGTTCATCGAAGTCAGCTTCTTCCACCTGTTCTATTCGATGTGGTTCGCCTCGCCCTTGCTGCTTCCGCCCTGCCTGGCAGCGCTGTATTGGCGCAGCCGGGCACGCGGGGTGCGCGATCCTGCCCTCACTGAACTGCTGAAGATCCTCGCCACGGTGCTACTGGTCCTGGTGTTCTGGATGGTGGCGATGTTTGACGCCGGGGCCACCTCCATCCATCAAGGTGCCTATGCCGGCGGACTGCTGATGCAGGCAGCGATCCTGGTCGCCCTCGCACGCACCAGCAAGGTGTTGTTCTACGTCGTTGGGCTGGCCAGCATTGCCGTGGCACTGAGGGCCTATGCCCTGGATCGGGCGTTCCTGCCAGGCATGCAGATCGGCTATCTCGTAGGGACGGTGGCGTTGTGCGGCGGGCTGCTGGCGGCCCTCTGGCGCACGGCCAGCCCATACAGCCCGCCCTTGCACGCACCACACACCGCCGCCGAGGTCGAGCGCCCGCCGCGCAGTCTGCACGCCCAGACAGGCACAGAACTGGAACACGCTGGAACCTGATCGACCGCCGCGCTGGAGCTGAAATGTGCTGCAGCGCCGAACAAACAGCAACGAACGGACATGACCTCAATGAGCAAATTCGCCATCATCGGTAGTGGCCCCATGGGCCTCATGGCAGCCTTGGAGCTGCTCAAGCGCGGCCACCAGGTCGACATCTTCGAGCGCGACGACCGCATTGGCGGCATGTCCGCGGATTTCGATTTCGACGGCCTGCGCATCGAGCGCTATTACCACTTCATCTGCAAGACCGACTATCCGCTGTTCAAGCTGCTGGATGAAATGCAGCTGTCCGACCGCCTGCACTGGACGGACACCAAGATGGGCTACTACTACGAAGGCAAGCTGCACAAATGGGGCACCCCGTTCGCGTTGCTCGGCTTCCCGCACCTGGGCCTGATCGACAAGGTCCGCTATGCCCTGCACGTGATGCATACCAAGGGCATCCAGGACTGGACCGCGCTGGACAAGGAAAACGCGCGCGACTGGATCACCCGCTGGATCGGGCCAAAGGCCTACAAGGTGATGTGGGAGAAGGCCTTCGCGCTGAAGTTCTTCGAGTACCAGAACGACCTGTCGGCCTCCTGGATTGGTACCCGCATCAAGCGCGTGGCCCTGTCGCGGCGCAATCTTTTCAATGAAAGCATGGGCTACCTGGACGGTGGTTCGGCCGTGCTGCTGCAGAAGATGGCGGCGCACGTGCAGAAACTCGGCGGCCGGATTCTGCTGTCCCAGCCCATCGAGGAAGTCGCCTCGACCGACGGCAAGGTCACCGGCATCGTCACCCGGGACGGACACATCGCGTACGACCGCGTGGTGTCGACCGCGCCGATCCAGTATGTGCCCAAGCTCGTTCCGGGCCTGCCGGCCGCGTTTGCCGCACAGGTCGGCGCGATCGAGAACATCCCGGTGGCCTGCGTCATCCTCAAGCTCTCCAAGCCGGTGAGTGAGAACTTCTGGATGAACATCAGCGATGAGCGGATCACCATCCCGGGGCTGATCGAGTACAGCAACCTCAACCCGGGCAATGGGCCGGGCGAGCACATCGTCTATGCCCCGTACTACATGCCCAAAACCCACCCCAAGTGGCAGTGGAGCAACCAGCAGCTTATCGACGAGGTGATCAGCTACCTGCCGATGATCAACCCGGCGTTCAAGCCGGAATGGATCCGGGCCACCCATTGCCACCGTTATGAGTACGCCCAGACCATCTGCCCGCCGGGGTTCCAGGACATGCTGCCGCCCATGAAGACGCCAGTGGAAGGCTTCTTCATGGCCGACACGGCCTACTACTACCCAGAGGACCGTTCCATCAACGAGAGCATCGCGGTCGGCACCCGGTTGGCGGAAGTGGCCAGCGCCTGATCGAACCCCCATTCATTTTGGGGCGGGGGACGCACTGCGTCAGCCCGTCCTCTTGACCTACCATGCTCTCCAAAGGGCTGACAAAACGCATACGGAAGATGCACGCGCGCACAGCCGTTACCGCCCCGTGGCGGGCCGGATGCGCCAGGGTGCCTGCATCCAGAGCGCTTCGCTCCAGCTTGATGTGGACTTGATCCGCTTTTCCTTTCGCCTTCCCCCTTCCCAGGAACATGTCCGATGCCCGATATCGACCAGGATCTCGACGTCCTCTACCGCCACCGGTTCTCGCCCCAGGAACTTGCGAGCAAGAACCGCATCTGGCAGGTGCTGTGCGGCCAGTATTTCAGCCGCTTCGTCAGTCCCAATGAGACCGTGGTCGACATCGGTGCCGGCTATTGCGAGTTCATCAACAACATTCCGGCCGCGCAAAAGATTGCCGTGGACCTGAATCCGGACG
>NZ_JBFULO010000203.1:0-6730 GCF_054049855.1 Stenotrophomonas sp. P5_B8
GCGCAGGATCAGGTCGAGGCGGCCCAGGTCGAAGATGTTCCAGTAGCGCCCATTGGTCATGTGCAGGTTGCTGTCCAGGTCGTTGGGCAATACCCGGAAGGCCACCCGCGACACCCCGAACGGTACGGCCAGTTTTGGGCGGAAGAGGCTGCACAGCAGCAGATGGAGCAGGCGGAACCAGAGATTCATGCTGACTATGACGACTGTAATAGGGCGGATACGCTAGGCTATGACGACTGTCTTAGCAAGGATCGGCGCCATGAGTCCACGTCCCAGCGATGCACCGCAACGCGTGGTCGCCGCCGCAGCGGAAATGCTCGCGCGGGTGGGGCTCAACGCCACCAGCATCCGCGAGGTGACCAAGGCCGCCGACGCGCCACTCGGCTCGACCTACCATCACTTCCCCGGTGGCAAGCAGGAACTGCTGGCGCGCGCCACCACGTTGGCCGGTGACACGGTGGATGCCCTGCTGGAGACGCTGCTGCAGGAGGGCGCTGCTGCGGGTATCGCGCAGTTCCTGCAGCTGTGGCGCGAGCGCCTGCTGCGCAGCAACTTCGATGCCGGCTGCCCGGTGCTGGCCGCGTCGGTGGAAGCGCCGGTGGAAGCCGTGCCGAGCCAGGCACGGGGCGCGGCGGCGGCGGTATTTGCACGCTGGGAACAGCGGCTTGGCAGCGCACTGACCGAAGCCGGCCACGCCCCCGCGCAAGCAGCCATGCAGGCGACCATGATCATCGCCGCCGTGGAAGGCGCGGTGGCGATGTGCCGGGCGATGCAGGACATCGGGCCGTTTGATCGGGTGGCTGCGCAGTTGCTGGCGCTGTGCGCATTGCACTCGCCACCGTAACTTCCTAACCTGCCCGCACTCCGCATCCCACGGCAAGGACGTCCGCATGCTGCATCATCTTTCACTTGGGGTCCGTGACCTGGCCGTGGCCGGCGCGTTCTACGATGCCGTGCTGGGCGCACTGGGCTATCGCCGTGTGTTCGAAGACGACACCGCGATCGGGTATGGGCTGGTCGATGATGAGGACCTGTTGTGCCTGAAGCTGCACGACGGTGCGGCCGCGCCTGGACCGGGTTTCCATCTTGCGTTCAGTGCGACCACGCGCGCCGCGGTCGAGGCCTTCCATCMCGCCGCGCTGCTTGCCGGCGGCCAGGACAACGGTGCGGCTGGAGTGCGCCCGGACTATGGCGCCCACTATTACGCCGCCTTCGTGATCGATCCCGATGGCCATCGCGTCGAAGCGGTGACCAAGCAGGCGGATGCGTGAAGCGGCGCGTGCCACGGCCCAGCCGACCGCTGCTGCTGCCGTTGACCCGTGGCAGCGAAATCGCGCGTGCCCGCCAGCAGCTCCAACGCGGCGGCTGGCCGCGCCTGCAGATGGCGGCCATCGTGCTGGTCACCGCTGTGGCCGGGCTGCTGGCCTCGCACCTGCTGCGGATGGGCGGTATCGATACGATGCTGCTGCGCTATCCGCTGGCGGTGCTGCTGGCGTATGCCATCTTTCTTCTGCTGATGTGGGCATGGTTGCGCTGGCGCGGCGATGTGGCTGCCGATGCGGTGATCCCCGATGCCGGCGCGGTGGGTGGTTCGCCCAAGCCCGGCGCGGGACCGGACTGGTTCGGCAGCGGCGGCCGCTCCGGTGGCGGCGGTGCCTCTGCCTCGTGGGGCGAAGCGGCGGGGGCGAGCACGTCCAGCAGCGCCAGCGATGGCGCAGTGCTGGACCTTGCCGATGGCGAAGCAGGCCTGCCGATCCTCGCGCTTCTAGGTGTCGTGACGGTGGTGGCTGCAGCCCTGGTCGCGGCCAGCTGGGTGATCTGGTCAGCGCCGATCCTCATGGCCGAACTGCTGGTCGACGCGGCCATCGCCGGCGGCCTGTACCGGCGCATGCAGGGCATGCAGGCGCAGGGCTGGTGGCGGTTGTGTCTTGCCCACACCTTCTGGCCGCTGCTCGGCGTGCTGCTGTTTTTCGCCGCGCTTGGCTGGGTCGCGCAGGAAATCGCGCCGCACGCCAACACCTTGATGGATGTGCTGCAGACCTTACGGGATCGATGACCATGCCTGGGTTGACGACTTTGACCGCCTATCGCGCCGTTGGCGTGGGCGCACTGGTGGTAGGGCTGGCCACCAGCGGGGTGACCGCGCTGCTCACTACCCTGATGGGCGCGGTGATCCTGCCACGGTTGCTGGCACCCCTGCAGGCGCAGGGCATGCCGCTGCCATCGCTCACCAGTGCATTCGCCGCGGGCTACCCGCTGGCGTGGTTGGGGCCATTGGTGGTGTTGCTGGTCTGGCGCTTCGGCGGTGTGCACGGCCGCTGGCTGGCCGGCGTGGTCGGCCTGGCTTCGATGCTGGTCGCGGGCAGCATCGCGGTGGTGGCGATGTACATGGCACTGTTCGCGCAGGCCAGCGCGATCTGACTGGCGTCACGCTTGTGCCACGGCAATCGCCCGCGTTTGGCTCAGTATTTCTACTGGGTCGCCGCCACCGACGGCAGCGGCAGGGCCGCTGCACGCCGGCCGCTCAGCTCACTCAAAGCGCCAGCGCAGCCCTGCATACACGCCGCGCCCTTCACCGGGCGTCGAGCGGGCCACGTCCTTGCCGGCATCGTTGTAGCCGGGCGTCACCGTGGCCGCGTAGTGGCGGTCGCCGATGTTGCGCAGCTCCGCCCACGCCTGCCAGCGCCCGTTGGGTGCGTCGAACCCGATGCGGCTGCCGAAGATCGCGTGGCTGTCGGCGCGGAAACTGTTGGCGTAGTCCACGAACATCGTCGAGGCGTACTCGGTGTTGAGCGCGGCGTAGAAGCCGGTCGGGTGGTCGTAGCGCAGCTCGGCCTGGTAGTAGTGGCGCGGCAAGCCCGGTAGTCGATTGTTGCCGAACAGGGCGTCATGCCGGTAGCGGAAGTCACTGAAGGTGTACGTCTGGCGCAGCGACAGGCGGCCATCGCGGCCTTCCCACAGCGTGCTGTCCAGCCCGGCTTCCAGGCCACGGTGTGTGGTGGGACTGGCGTTGTTTTCGGCCACGAACAGGTTCGGTACCGGCATCACCTCCACGGTGAGCAGCTCGTGCAGTACCCGCGCGTAATAGCCGGTCAGCTCCCAGCGGCCGAGCGCGCTGTCGCCCCGTGCACCCAGCTCCAGCGTGGTCGCGGTCTGGTTGTCCAGCTGCACGGGCGCGCGCTGGCGACCGGTGGAGGCACCGTTGCCGGCGCCGAAGTACTGGTTCGAGCCCCAGATCATCGACCACGGGTGCGCCGGCTCCACCGAGCGGCTCAGGTTGCCGAGCCACTGCACCTGCGGCGTCTGTTGCCAGGTGAAGCCCAGGCGCGGCGCGTAATCCCACTGCTGCTCGCGAAGGCGTTCGGGGGTGGCCGGCCAGGTGACCTGCACATCGCGGCGGGTGTTGATCAGCGCCAGCCCGGTCTGCAGGTGCAGGGCATCGGTGAGCGCCAGATCGTTGCCGACGTGAAGCGTGCTGTCGGTGCCGTGGTGCGAAAAGTCGCGCGTGTGGGTGCCGGCGGCATAGCCGTTGCTGGCAAAGCGCAGGGTCTCGCGCACGTCTGCATCGAGGTCGTGGGTGACGCGCAGGCCGAGCGTGGTCACGCTGTCGCGGCCGAACAGTACATGCCGGTGGCGGTAGTCGAGCGTCGCGTTGAGGTTGCTGTAGTCCAGCTGCTGCCGGTACAGGCTCTCGTTCAAGTCCATCGGGTAGGTGTGGTAGACCAGCCCGGCCTGCAGCGAGGACGCCTCATCGATCTGCCAGGTGGTCATGTTGCCGATCCAGGTGCTGCCCGGCTGCGGACGGCGTGCATCGATGGCCAGGTTGGCCGGATTGGCCGCGCGCGGGTCGTTGCGTATCTGGTCGCGGGTCAGGCGCCCGGGCGTTTCGTGATTGGTCTCGCGGTAGCGCACGAAGAAGCGGGTTTCCAGCTGCGGGGTGATCTGCCAGCCAAGGTTGGCCATCGCACCCTTGCCGTCGCCGCTGGCATGGCGCTGGTAGCCGTCGAACTCGGTATCGGTGTAGGCGAGGTAGTAGTCGACATCGCCGCTCACGCCGCCGTAGCCGACGCTGCGCTTCTGGTAGCCACGGCTGCCGGCTTCGTACTGCAGCTCCAGCCCGGCCGAATCGCGGCCGCTGCGGCTGATGTAGTTGATCGCACCGCCCAGTGCCAGCGCACCGCGCTCGAAACCGTTGGCGCCACGCAGCACCTCTACACGGCTCAGCCACAGCGGTTCCAGCAGCTCGTACGGCGTGCCGCCAGGGCCGGTCAGCGGCAGTCCATCCAGCGACACCGAAATGCCCGACGCATGCGCGCCCGGCCCACGGTTGATGCCCGAGCCACGGATGGACACCTTGGCGCCTTCGTTGCCGGGTGATTGCGCGCTGATGCCGGGCTGGTAGGCCAGCACATCGGCGCTGGTGGCCAGGCGACGGTCGGCGTTGGTCAGGTCCACCACGTTGCCGGCACCGGGCACGCGCTTGAGCGCCGCGCGGACCTGCTCGGTCTCGCTGGCGGCAGTGACGTTGACGGCGTCCAGGGTGGTCGCCTGCGGGGCGGCATGGGCGCTGGCCGACAGCGCGAGGGCGACCGCCAGGGAGATCGGGCAACGGGTAGGACGATACGACTGCAAGGGCATGGGGAGGCTGTAAACTAAAAAACTGGCGCGCAAGTTAACAGGTGCGGCGCCGCCCGTCACCCGTCACGACCGTATGGCCATCGGCCGGCACCGGCCCCGGGTAGAGCCGAGCCATGCTCGGCTGCACGTCGTCCCGCCGGTTGAACGTGCACCAGATCGACGGAAATCCGCAGCCCTCAGCCGCGACAGGCGGGAAAGCGACTGCAGCCCATGAACATCTCGCCGGTTCTGCGGTTGCGACCCTCCACCAGCGGCGCGCTACAGCGTCTGCAGGGTCGCGATGCCAGCGGAGGCCACAAGTCAGCGAAGCGGGAAAACCAGCAGCGTGGTGAAACCAGGCGCGCGGCACCGACGATGGCGTATGAGGGCCATTTGACCAGGGGGTCGAGAAGACCTCGTTGCTTGCGTCCCATGCATTCCCTGGCCTGCGCGTCTGTCCATTTCAGGGCCGAGCGGGCCCGACGCCAGATGCCGGCTTGCCCATCGCGCGCGATCTCGCGTAGAGCGTCTCGGCGATTTCTTTGTCACCGAGCGCGGCATGGCAGTCGGCCAGGCTGTCCCACACATTGGCCGAGTCCGGATACAACGCGCTGTTGAGGGTAAACACCTTCAACGCCGGGCGCGCGCCCAGATTTTCGCGGATGGCGTAACCGGTGGCGTTGATTACGCGCTCGCGCTCGTCGTCGGGGATACCGCTGTCATCGCGCAGCCATGCTCGGAGCGCCGTCTCGGCGCCGGCATTGCTGTCCAAGGCATAGCCAATCAATCGTTCGGACAGCACGGCATGCGGGAACGCCTGTTGTGCCGCCACGGCCATCGTGCTGTCCACCAGCGTGCTCGACCACACGTTGCGGGCGCTGCCATTGGTGAAGTACACGAACACCCAGTAGCCGTCGGCCAGCGTGCCCTTGTAGGCGAGGCGGGCGCGGAYCCGGGTACCACCATCGTGGCCGACCTGGGTGTAGCCGTCGTTGCGGTTGCTATCCCAGCCGCTGGAGAAGAAATTGACGCCGCCGTCGGCCAGTGTCTGCGGCTGCCACAGCGCCTCCAGCGTCGCCGGTCGCAACAGCTTGCCGGTAGCCAGGGCCTGCAGGAACCGGTTCATGTCGCCCACGGTGGTCTGCAGGTCGGCATGGCCCCAACCGTAATCAGGCCAGGGTTGTTCATTGGCCTGGTGCAGTTGACCGTGTTCGCCGATGTAGGGCGCGGCAACACGATCGTGCGGTACGCCTGCCTGCCCGAGCCAGGTGTTGCGCAACTTCAACGGCTGCAGGATGCGCTGGCGCGCGATGGCCGGATAGGGCTTGCCGTAGTGCGCTTCGAGAAGGGCGGTGAGCACGAGGTAGTTGACCTGGGTGTAGCGGACCTGGCTGCCGGGTGCGAACTGCATGGGGGCCGCGCCGGCCACGGCCAGGGCTGCGGCGAGGGTCGGCGCGAGCCCGTCGTAGCCCTTGCTGATCAGACGGTCGCCCTGCCGGTCGTAGTACTCGGCCACCCCGGAGCTGTGGTTGAGGAAGTCGCGCACTCGGATCGCCTGCCACGGCGCGGGCAGGTTGGGTACGTAACGACTGGCGGGTGCGTCCAGCGCTACCTTTCCTTGTTCCACCAATTGCATCACCAGCGTACTGGTGAACAGCTTGGCGACTGACTGTGCGGCGAAGACGGTATCGACGGCGGCTGGGGCGTGGGAGGCCGGGTCGCGCTCACCACTGGCACCCTCGTAGACGACCGCGCCGTTGTGCGCGACGAGTACCGCCTGGCCGGCGATGCCGTAGCGTTCGCGGTTGGTCTGCAACTGCGCGTCGAGTTGGGAAGACAAGGCCACAGGGGCTGCCGACACGACAGCCGACAGAAGGCAGAGCAAGATCATTGCAGCGCGCAGAGGACGGATCATGGTGCGCTCGGACACGGAAGTACGCACGACACTTGCCTCATTGGTTGCAAGCGCCAACTCTGGTTGGACCTGCGGCGCGGGTCAAGGGCCAAGCGTTGGGGCGGAGGCGCTTGACCGCCGGGCCCCACCTGCCGTTGGCCGATGCACATCCGCATTATGCGGTGATGGAGTACGGGTAAAGCGCAGCCACCCATGGGG
>NZ_JBFULO010000204.1:0-6660 GCF_054049855.1 Stenotrophomonas sp. P5_B8
GCAAGCGCCCGCGGATCAAAGGCCCGTGCTCCAGATCGAATCCAGTCTGCGCTTCAATGGCAAGCATCCGCGCCACTTCATGACGGCGCGCTTCCACCTGTAGTTCGCTCAGGTCGCTCTCGACCAGCGTCAGCCCGCAGCCCTCGTCGGAAGCATACTGAAGCGGCCCGGTTTCTCCGGCGGGGAAATAGGTCCGCAATGATTCGTGTCGGTGCACTAGACGATCCAGGGCGGCCGCCAGCGCATTGCGATCAAGTACTCCCCCGAGGTGCAGCGCCACCGGCAGGTTATACGCTGCACCTTGCGCGTCCAGATGATCGAGGAACCACAGCCGGCGCTGTACCAATGACAGCGGAGTGGGCTTGCTACGGTCTGCACGTGGAATCGCACGCTCGTTGTCCACTGCCAGGTGCTGTTGCATCCTGTTGCGCAAGCGTTGCTGCACGATCGCCCGCTTGAGGTCCTCGACAGACGGCTGGCCATTGTTGCTGTTCATCACTGCCCCTCACTCATCAGCAGATTGCTGAGCTGCTCGGCCGAAAGGCCAGCAAGCTCATCGTCGATCAACGCAAGTTCGTTGCCCAGGAAGCGATCAAGCTGCGCGCTCTGCACGTGTTCGGCCAACTGGTGCAACGCCGCGTTCTCAAACAGGTAGTGCAGCGGCACGTCCACCAACATTCGCTGGTTGATACGGCCCTGCAGCTGGATTGCGACCAGCGAGTGCCCCCCCAGCTCGAAGAAGTGGTCGTGCCGTCCCACCCGCTCCACGCCCAGCAGCTCGACCCAGATCGCGGCCAGCGCCTGTTCCACYTCCCCTTCCGGCGCCACGTAAGCCCGCCCGGTCAACGCCTCCAGCCCCGGGGCAGGCAACGCATGCCGGTCCAACTTGCCGTTTGCCATCAGCGGCAATGCCGCCAGCACCACAAATGCGCTGGGCACCATGTATTCGGCCAGGGTTCGCGACAGCGCTTCCCGCAAGACATCCGTGGGCAACGTCACGCCCGCCTCGGCCACCAGATAAGCCACCAGGCGCTTGTCCCCGACGCGGTCCTCGCGCGCCACTACCACTGCCTCGCGAACGCCGGGCTGTTGTGCAAGCTGCGCTTGGATCTCTCCCAACTCGATCCGCAGACCGCGCAGCTTCACCTGACTGTCGTTGCGCCCCAGGTATTCAATGCTGCCATCGGCTCGCCAGCGGGCCAGGTCACCGCTGCGGTAAACCCGCCCACCGGCAGCATCGAACGGGTCGACTATGAAGCGCTCGGCGGTCAATGCCGGCTGATTCAGGTATCCACGCGCTACCTGCACCCCGGCAATCAGCAGCTCGCCCGCCACACCGATCGGTACCGGCTGCAGGTGGCGATCCACGATATGGATCCGGGTATTGGCGATCGGACGCCCGATCGGAACCGTGTCGCTACCGGCGACGCATCGCCAACAGGTCACATCCACCGCCGCCTCGGTGGGACCATACAGGTTGTACAGCGCCACCTGCGGCAACGCCTCCAGCAGCCGGTTCTGCAGCGGGGCAGGCAGTGCCTCGCCGCTGCACAGGATCTGCCGCACCCCGGCACACCCGCTGACGTCGGCCTCATCCAGGAAAACCTGCAACATCGAGGGTACGAAGTGCAGCACGCTGATCGCCGAAGAGCTGATCACGCCGGCCAGGTAGTACGGGTCTTGGTGGCCTCCGGGCCGCGCCAGCACCAGCCGTGCCCCGGCCAACAGCGGCAGGAAGAATTCCCARACCGACACGTCAAAACCGAACGGGGTCTTCTGCAACACACGATCTTCACTGCCAAGAGCGAATTCCTCCTGCGCCCATAGCAAGCGATTGACGACACCATCGTGCTGGTTCATCACRCCCTTGGGACGGCCGGTGGAGCCGGAGGTATAGATCACATAGGCCAGGTGCTGCGGCGTCAGACCCAGTGCCTGCGGATCCGGATCATGCACGGGCTGACCATCCAGTGCCGCCACYTGGTCCAGCATGATCACCGGCACCTGCACTTCGGCCAGCACCGGCTGTAGCGCCGAAACGCTCAGTACATGGCGCGGGCTGCTGTCGGCCAGCATGTAGCCCAGACGCGCGGCCGGATACCCCGGGTCCAATGGCAMATACGCACCACCGGCCTTGAGCACGCCCAGCAACGCCACGACCATGTCCATCCCGCGCTCCAGGCAGACCCCGATCCGRTCATCCGGCCCTACCCCCAGACCCACCAGATGATGCGCAAGCTGATTGGCACGCCTGTTGAGCTCGCCGTAGGTCAGCGTCCCACCCTCGAACTCAATGGCAATCGCTTCACTCGTGCGCCGTACCTGTGCTTCAAACAGCGTGTGGATGAAACCATCGCCCGGGTACGCCCTAGCCGTCGCATTGAAGCGTGTGGACAGCATCTCCATTTCCTGCGGATCGAGTATCTCAAGCTGGTACTGGGGCGCGGTCGGCGAGCATTCCAAGGCGCTGACCAGGCTAAGCATCGCCATGCACAGATACCCATTGATCCGCTTTCCATCGATTCCGGGCATGCATTCGGTAACAAGTGCGAAGGCATCACCTGAGTCGTCGATCCGGATGCTGAGCGGGAAATTGGTATGGTCGCCATCGGAGGAAATGCTGCGGATGTCGGCCGGGAATCCCGGCAATACAGCTTGGGCTGAATCTGGTCTGGCTTCACCGTGCCGGTAATTGAGCAGTGTCGAGAACAGTGGCGTCGACGCGGGCATCCCGCTGCAGCGCTGTGCCAGTACCAGAGGAGCGTGTTCATGGGCCAGGAGTGCCTGCATGCGCTGGGAGGTCTCCTCCAGCAACTGGGCAACGCTGCGCGTTCCCAGCGAAACCCGCAATGGCAGCGTATTGATCGTCATGCCAAGCATCCGCTCGGCACCGGCCACGCCCTGCAGGCGCCCAGACAATACGGTTCCGAACACCACGTCCTCGTTGCCTGTGCAGCGCCCCAGCACTTGCGCCCAAGCCACATGGAACAGCACTGCCGGAGAAACCCCTGCACGACGCGCGCTCTCGCGCACGCGACGGCCCACGCCAGGCTCCAGCGATTGACGCGACTCTGTCGTAGACCTGCCACCAACGTGCATGTCCAACACGCCGAAGGGCGCTGTTGGCTCATCGACGTTCTGGAACTGCTCCTGGAAGTACGCCTGGTGTGCTTCCATCGGCGTCCGTCGTGCCTGTGCGACGATCTCACGGAACGGCACCGGTACGGGCAGCGCGGCACCGTTTCCATTCAGCAGTGCGGCAATTTCAGCCAGCGCCAGTTCAAGCGTCATATGATCGCAGACGACGTGATGGCGCAGCAGTGCCAGCAGCCACTCCCCCTCGGCCTGATCGTGGGCAACAAAGGCCGCGAGCAGCGGCGCGTTGCGAACATCCAGCCGCAGCCGGGCCGGGTCCGCATACTGCTCCAGCGCGTCCAGGGCTGAGCCCGCAGGTGGAACGGCCACCACCTCTACCGGCAGCGATGCCTGTCGCTGGACGACCTGCACCGGCATGGGCAGCCCCTCCCAGCGCAGCGCGCTACGCAGAATGTCATGCCGTGCAATGACCTCGTTCAGCGCCTGCAGAAAGGCATCAAGCCGTTCGCGTGTGGCGAAGGCCAACAGGTCGCGTGACAGGTAGGTGTCGCCCTCCTCCTCGAGCAGGTAGTGGAACAATAGTCCCTCCTGCAATGGCAGCAGCGGATAGATGTCCTGTACGTTCCCGGTCCCGCCTGGCACGCCCGCTACGACCAGGTCGATCTGCTCCTGATCGAGGCTCACCATCGACAGATGCGCAGGCGTGATCCGCGAGGTTTCCGGACCGATAGGCGAGCGCACTGCTGATGCACCCGCCATGCCCGATGTGCTGATCGAAGCTGCCAGCGCATGCAGGGTGGGCGTAGTGAACACGGCCTGTACCGGCACCTCCAAGTCCAGTTCGCGCAGGCGAGCAACCATTGAAACCACCATCAACGAGTGACCGCCCAGTTCGAAGAACTGATCATGCCGCCCCACCCGCTCCAGCCCCAGCAGCTCAGCCCATATCTTGGCCAGTACCTGTTCCAGCTCGCCGCGCGGTGCTTCAAAGCGTCGGGTGACGACTGCCTGCACCCCCGGGGCGGGCAGCGCCTGCCTGTCGAGCTTTCCATTCGGGGTCTGCGGCAGGGACGCCAGCACAACGAACGCACTGGGTATCATGTGTTCCGGCAGTTGTCCCTGTAGCGCATCGCGCAATTGCGCTGGGTTGGGCTGGTGGTCCGACACTACGTAGGCGACCAGGCGGCTGTCGCCGGATTCCTCATTCAGGCCCACCACGGCCGCTTCCCGGACCCCCGGGCAAGCGACCAGCTTGGCCTCGATTTCGCCAAGTTCGACCCGGAAGCCCCGGATCTTGACCTGGAAATCATTGCGCCCCAGGAATTCAATGTTTYCGTCCGGCAGCCAGCGGGCAAGATCACCGGTTCGATACATTCGGTCCCCAGCGCAACTGCTGAAAGGATCGCATAGGAAGCGCTCGGCAGTCAGTTCTGGTTTGTCCAGGTAACCCCGTGCAACCCCTACCCCACCGATGTGCACCTCACCAATCACGCCTATCGGAACTGGTTGCCGTGCCGTATCGAGAATGTAGATACGGGCATTGTCGATTGGCGAGCCAATGGTAGGGCCGCCCGCTGCCCCGGCAATGCTGACGATGGTGGCATCCACGGTGGCCTCGGTGGGACCGTACATATTGTGAAACTCCACGATCGGCGAGGACTTCAGCCGCCCCCAGAGCGAAGACCTGATCGGCTCTCCCCCCACCAGCACGCTACGCGGGCGATACGCCCCGCCTTCGAGTAGTCCAGCGGACAGCAGACCCTCCAGCTGCGACGGGGTGCTATCGACCGCATCGATACGATGTTCGACCAGGAAATTCAGCAGCTCGACCCCGTTGGCACGGATGCTCTGCGGGATGGGCATCAGGCAGTGCCCCGAAAGAAGCTGGAGAATGCCCTTGAGCGACATGTCGAACGAGAACGCCGCATTCAACGCTACCCGCGAGCGCGGTTCGCATCGGGCGTGCGTGGTCCTCGACATGACCTGCCAGAAATTCACCGCCGAACGGTGCTCGACCATTACACCCTTCGGCTGGCCGGTCGAGCCAGAAGTGTAGATTACGTAAGCTAGGTTGCGCGAGGTGAGGCCTGACGCCCGCGACTGCGGGTCCAGTGAAGAATGTCGGGCAAGCATGCTGACAGCCTGCAATCCATCGAGCGCCAACACCGGCACCTGCAGGGCGGGCAGCCGCGGCAGCAAAGCCTGCTGGCTGAGCACCGCCACGGGCCGGCAATCTTTCAGCATGTGCGCCTGGCGGTTCGGTGGATAGTCAGGGTCCACCGGCACGTAGGCCGCGCCGGCCTTGAGGATACCCAGTATGCCCACTGCCATGTCCAGACCGCGCTCGACGCAGAGGGCCACCCGCTGGTCCGGCCGTACGCCCAGGCCGATCAGGAAGTGTGCCACCTGGTTTGCGCGCACGTTGAGTTCGGCATATGTCAATCGTTGGTGGCCATAAACGACCGCATCCGCGTCAGGCTGCTGCCTGGCCTGGATCTGGAACAGTTCATGGATAAGTGCCTCGTCTGGGAAACTCACCGCCGTTGCATTGAACAGATCCACCACCTGGCTGCGCTGCTGTGCTGTCAGCAATGGCAAGGCGGATATGTGCCGCTGCGAATCCTCGGCCATGCCGTGCAACACGGTCTGCAGATGCTGTGACCAACGTTCAATTGTCGACGCATCGAACAGCTCGGCGTTGTAGTTGAATGTCCCTGACAACCGCTCCCCGCTGTCGGACAGGGCAAGGGAGAGATCGAAATGTGTCGTCGTCCGTTCAATCGCCATCTGGCTCAGCTCGAGGCCGGGCAAGGCAAGCGTGTAGCCCTCCGATACGCTGTCGAGCGTGAGCATCACCTGGAACAAGGGACTGTAGTCCAAGCTGCGCTGCGGATGCAGCGCCTCCACCACTTGTTCAAACGGCAATTCCTGGTGCGCGAACGCCGACACGGCCGTTGCCCGGGTCTGTGCGAGCAGCTCTGCCACGGTCGGGTCGCCGGCGAGGTTGGTGCGCAGGGCGAGTGTATTGACGAAGAACCCGATGATCCCCTCCAGCTCGGGCCGTTGCCGGTTGGCCACAGGCGTGCCTATCACCACGTCCTGCTGGCCGCTGAGCCGCGCCAGTACAACCGCCCAGCCGGCCAGCAATACCATGAAGAGCGTACATCCATGCTGCTGCGACAGCGCCTTCAGCTTCCTGGTCAGGTCTGCGGAGAAGGCCACCTGAAGGTCCTTTCCGGCATTGCACTGCATTTCAGTCCGCTGGATGCGGGTCGGCAGTTCCAGCAGACCCGGAGCACCCTCGAGATGCTCTCGCCAGAATTTCAGCTGTTGTTCCAACTGCGCTCCCTGCAGCCAGCGATGCTGCCATGCGGCATAGTCTGCATATTGAATCGGCAGAGGCGGCAGTGGATCAGGCTGTCCTTGCCGGAATGCGGAGTAGAGCGCCGCAAATTCGCGCACCATGATGCCCAGCGACCAACCATCGGTGATGATGTGATGCTGGGTGATCACCAGGACGTGTTCGGCTTCTGCAAGCCTCAGCAAGCGCCCGCGGATCAAAGG
>NZ_JBFULO010000205.1:0-6656 GCF_054049855.1 Stenotrophomonas sp. P5_B8
CCTGAGTACCGCGCCCGGCGTCTACCGCATGTACGCCGCCGACGACAGCCTGCTGTACGTCGGCAAGGCGCGTGCGCTGCGCAATCGCGTTGGCAGCTACTTCAACGGCACGCCCAAGACCACCCGGATCATGTCGATGCTGTCGCAGGTCGCGCGCATGGACGTGACCGTGACCCGTTCGGAGGCCGAAGCGCTGCTGCTGGAAAACCAGCTGATCAAGTCGCTGTCGCCGCGCTACAACGTATCCCTGCGCGACGACAAGACCTATCCACAGGTGCTGCTCACCCGCGAAGACTGGCCGCGTATCGCGCTGCATCGCGGCCCGCGTGCGGTGCCGGGGCGCTACTACGGCCCGTATCCGGGCGTGACCGCCGTGCGCGACACGCTCAACCTGATGCACAAGCTGTTCAAGCTGCGCAGCTGCGAGGACAGCGTGTTCCGCAACCGCTCGCGGCCGTGCCTGCAGTACCAGATCGGCCGTTGCAGCGCGCCCTGCGTGGACCTGGTCAGCGCCGAGGACTACGCCGAATCGGTGCGCCGCGCGTCGATGTTCCTGGAAGGCAAGAGCGACCAGCTGGCGCGCGAACTGGGCACGCAGATGCAGGCCGCCAGCGAAGCGCTGGAGTTCGAACAGGCCGCGCGCCTGCGCGACCTGGTCACCGCGTTGCGCAGCATGCAGACGCGTCAATACGTGGATGGCCGCGCCGCCGACCTGGACGTGCTGGCCTGCGCCACGCAGGGCGCCAATGCGTGTGTGATGCTGCTGGCCTTCCGTGATGGCCGCAATCTCGGCACGCGCCCGTTCTACCCGCGCACCAACGGCGAAGAAAGCGCCGAGGAAGTGCTGGCCGCGTTCGTCTCGCAGTACTACGTGGAGCACTCGCCGCCGCGCGAAATCCTGCTTGACCGCGAGATCCCCGATGCCAGCCTGATCGAGTCGGCGCTGTCGGCCTCGGCCGAATACAAGGTGCAGTTGAAGTGGAACGTGCGCGGCGAGCGCGCCGGCTATGTCGAGCTGGCCAGCCGCAACGCGCAGATCACCCTGGTCAGCGAACTGACCAGCCGCAGCGCCCAGCACGCGCGCAGCGAAGACCTGCGGCAGATGCTCGGCCTGGCCGAGCAGGTCAAGCGCGTGGAGTGCTTCGACATCAGCCACACCATGGGCGAAGCCACGGTGGCCTCGTGCGTGGTTTTCGACGCCAGCGGCCCGGTGCGCAGCCAATACCGCCGTTTCAACATCAGCGGCATCGAGCCGGGCGACGACTACGCGGCGATGCGCCAGGCCATCGAACGCCGCTTCCGCCGCGCGGTGGAAGAAGACGGCGTGCTGCCGGACCTGCTGCTGATCGACGGTGGTGCCGGCCAGCTCGGCCAGGCACAGGCGGCGCTGGCCGACCTGGGCGTGGAAGGGGTGATGCTGGTCGGCGTGGCCAAGGGCGTGGAGCGCAGGGCAGGGCACGAGGCGCTGGTGCTGCCCGATGGCCGCGAACTGCGGCCGGGCGCGGCTTCACCGGCCCTGCAGTTCATCCAGCAGGTCCGCGACGAAGCCCACCGCTTCGCCATCACCGGCCACCGGGGGCGCCGCCAGAAGGCGCGCATGACCAGCAAGCTGGAAGACATCGCCGGCATCGGCCCGCGCCGACGCGCCAGCCTGCTCAAGCATTTTGGCGGTCTGGTCGGGCTCAAGG
This sequence comes from Stenotrophomonas sp. P5_B8, assembly GCF_054049855.1. Lineage (NCBI taxonomy): Bacteria > Pseudomonadati > Pseudomonadota > Gammaproteobacteria > Lysobacterales > Lysobacteraceae > Stenotrophomonas > Stenotrophomonas sp. P5_B8. The sequence goes on from NZ_JBFULO010000205.1 coordinate 1,689, forward strand.
CCGCCGGCGAAGCCGAAATCGCGAAAGTGGAGGGCATCAATGACGCCCTCGCTGCGCGCATCTACGCTAACCTTCATGGACTGCCCACGCCCGACGCGGCGGGCGAGTAGAGAGATGCGATGAAGTTGACCCTCCCCACCTGGCTCACCCTGCTGCGGATCCTGATGATCCCGGTGCTGGTACTGGTGTTCTACCTTCCCTACAAATGGACCAATTTCGCCTCCGCGGCGATCTTCGGCCTGGCCGCGATCACCGACTGGCTGGACGGCTGGATCGCACGGCGCTACGACCTGGCCTCGGCTTTCGGCGCGTTCCTGGACCCGGTCGCCGACAAGCTGATGGTGGCCGTGGCCCTGTTCCTGATCGTGCAGGGGCATCCCACCGCGTGGATGGCGGTGTGGGCGGCGGTGATCGTCGGCCGTGAAATCGCGGTCTCGGCACTGCGCGAATGGATGGCCGAGATCGGCCAGCGCGCCAAGGTGCGCGTGGCGCTGATCGGCAAGGTCAAGACCACCGCGCAGATGGTGGCGCTGCTGTGCCTGCTGTATTCGGTGGCCCCGCACACGCCAATGAACGAAATCTGGATGGGCATTCCGGTGTTCCACATCGGCGACTGGACCCTGGCGATCGCTTCGATCCTCACCCTGTTCTCCGGCCTGCAGTACCTGCATGCTGCATGGCCGAGCCTGCGTGAGGACGAGCGCGCGGCGCGCGAAAACGCACGTGCGAAAAAGAATGGCTGAGGGCTGTTGACACCTGCGCATTTGGTTGTAGAATTTCGCCTCCCAAGCGGGAATAGCTCAGTTGGTAGAGCGCAACCTTGCCAAGGTTGAGGTCGCGAGTTCGAGTCTCGTTTCCCGCTCCAGATACGGTCTCCACCGGCAATCGATCGCCGTGTGGTGCAACGAAAAAAGCGACCTTCGGGTCGCTTTTTTCGTTTCTGCTGTTCGCGCTTACGGTCTCTGGCTGGCGTCCATGCTGTTGCAGTCGTCGTCCACGCCAAACCTGTCCTGATCAACGCGCACGCAGCGCGGCTGTATCGTCTCCGCTGCGAACCCACGCCTGTCGCCCAGCGCTGCCCCATGGCGTCCAGTTCACCGCTGGATTCGAGCAAGTTCAGTCGACTCTGTAGCAGCAACGGATCCAGCCGCGCCGCGTGGTCATCGCGGGCGCTGCCGATGCGGCCTCGCCCAGGAACAGCCCGGTGGTGGCCATGAGGGCAGCCCGCACGGTGGTCTTCATCGACCTCCTGCTGCGCGCGCGTTGCACCAGGTGCGCACGTCCTCGCGATCGAATCCGCGGCAGGGATTGTCGGCGCGGATATACACGTACGGCGCCGCGTCACGGTAGGTGAAGTGGTAGTAGTAGTGGCGGTCCTTGCCATACAGCCAATAGTTCGAGGAACCCTGGTTGATGACATAGGGCTCGAAGGTGAAGATCGACGATTCCTGGGGAATGACGTTGCTCCGGTCAAGCAGCAGCATCATCGCGTTGGACGCCAGGTTCGTCGCCACACAACCGATGACCCCGCAAGCGAACAGCGCAGCGAGGAGGAAATGGGCGATTGTAGGCAGGCGAGGCGTCATGCCCCGGATTCTCACATGGCCGCGCATCATGTCGGCGGCACGCTTCATACCCACTTCACCAGCACTTCATGGCCTCCCCGCCGGCCCCACGGATCCTGTGCCCCTCGCTTCCGCAGGACGTCATACGCATGGATATTTCTTCTTCGGCCTACGACTGGGACCTTGTCGTGATTGGCGCCAGCTTCGCCGGCGCCGCCTGTGCGCTGGCCGCCGCGCAATACGGGCTGCGCGTGTGCGTGCTGGAGCGCAAGACCGACCCCGGCGCGCGGCTGCATACCACCGGCATCATCGTGAAGGAGGCGATCGAACAGACCTGGCTCGGCCGGGCACCCGCAGAACTGCTGCAGCGTGTGGAACGCGTGCGTCTGTACGCGCCAAACCTGCGCAGCGTGCTGCTGGCCGCGCCCGGGTACTACTTCATGACCACCGACACCCCCAACCTGTTGCGCTGGTTGTCTGCCGAATTGCGCGGCAACGGCGTGGAACTGCGTCTGGGGCAGGCGTTCACGCAGGCGGAGCGCGACGGCGACGGCTGGCGGGTAAACGGGGCAGGGCGGACGCGCTACCTGATCGGCGCCGACGGCGCGGCCTCGCGCGTGGCCCAGCGCACCGGCTTGGGTCGGGTGCGGGACAACCTCTACGGTGTCGAACAGGAATTTGCCGGCGTGCAGCTCGCCGAGGCCGGTGCGCTGCACTGTTTTGCCAGCAAGCGCTTCGCGCCGGGCTACATCGGCTGGGTCGCGCAGAATCCCACCGGCGTGCAGGTGGGCCTGGCGCTGCGCCACGATCCGGCGAACGCGCGGCAACCGGAGCTGGCCGGCTTCCTGCAGCACGTAGGCAGCGTGGTCGGGCTGCCCGCCTCAGCCAGGCCGAGCGCCACGCGTGCCGGCTTGGTGCCGTGCGGGCTTCCGGATGGGCCGATCACCGCGCCGGGGGTGATCCTCACTGGCGACGCGGCGGGAATTGTTTCGCCGCTGTCGGCCGGCGGCATCCATTCCTCGTGGCGCCATGGCTGGGCCGTCGGCGATGCAGCGGGGTTGCACCTGCGAGGCAAGGGGCCGCCGGCGGAAGCCGTCGCCCAGCAGGCCGCCCCTACGTTCCGTCGCAAGCGCCTGATGCGCTGGGCGATGGATCACCTGCAGATGGACTGGCCGGTCAACCTGCTGCTTCGGTCTGGCGCCATGYGACGGACGGCGGAGCAGGTCTACTTTCATCGGCGTGGCATGCGGGTGGGCGCGTAGCGGATGAAGCATCCGACCCCCTTCTGCTGAACGAAGCTGTTGACGGCGTGAAGGAATCCCGACACAATAGCGCTCCTTCGACGCAGGTCGATGGGCCGACCGCCTCCAGCGCCTCACGGTGCGGTGCAGTCGGGGCAAGCGAAAGTCTGCGGGAATAGCTCAGTTGGTAGAGCGCAACCTTGCCAAGGTTGAGGTCGCGAGTTCGAGTCTCGTTTCCCGCTCCATATTTCGACAGGGCCCCTTCGGGGCCTTGTTTTTCTCCGCGGTGGCACGCGGGCGTCCTGAGCGGCATGGCCGATTGGGATGTGAAAAAAAGTGTGAAAAGGCTGGTGTGTTATCGGTGGTTTCGGTAAGATACGCGCCTGATTTTGCGGGAATAGCTCAGTTGGTAGAGCGCAACCTTGCCAAGGTTGAGGTCGCGAGTTCGAGTCTCGTTTCCCGCTCCACATCCAGACCAGGCCCCGTTCTCGGGGTCTTGTTTTATCGGGGTATGATTTCCCGGTAAGCGGTAAGGTCACCGGCCTGGTGGCAGAGTGGTTATGCACCGGACTGCAAATCCGTTGAGATGGGTTCGATTCCCGTCCAGGCCTCCAGATCGAAATACGCTCAAAGCCCGCGCAAGCGGGCTTTTTGCGTTTCCGCGTATGCGATCGTGTCGTAGGCGCTGCGGCAACGCCGCGACGAACGTTGCCGATGCTGGCAATCTGAATTATTCAGTGCAGCGCTTTATTCAGGTGGCTGAAAGTGACAGCATGACGCGTCATTATCAGGATCAAGCCCATGCCCCTTCGTGCGATCGCCTACGTCAGCGAGGCGTCCGCAGACCTGTCCACTGCCGGTCTGGATGCGCTGGTCGAGGACGCGGCTCGGTTCAACACGCTCGCCGGGGTCACCGGCGTGCTGCTGTTCGATGGTGAACGCTTCCTGCAGTACTACGAGGGTCCGGAGGACRGCATTGCCGCCGTGCACGAGCGCATCCTGCATGCCCGTAGCCACCGCGCCATCATTGAGTTGAACCGCGGCCCAGTACCGCAACGCAGCTTCCCTTACTGGGGGATGCGCTGGCTGGCCGTCGACACAGCGCTGATCCGGCAGTTGGCGATCGGCGACTGGGCCGGTTTTGCCCGTCGCATGGATGACGGCCCGACGGCGGGCAGTGGGCTGGAGCAATTGCTCACGCTGGTAGCGCGTGCCCTGGACGTGGCGCCGCCACCGCTCCAGCCGCATACCGTCAGCTGATCCCCGCGACTCGCCTGCGCAGCCTTCACCCGTTCAGGACGAACGCCTGCCCAAGATGGGCATCGATAGTTCTGTGAGGTTCTGCCATGGCTCTGGCCCTGTTGTTCGCCGCCGCCGGTGTGCCCGGTTCGTTCTGGGATTCGCCCAGCAATGTGAGCGGCGTGATCTGGCTGTTGATCGGRCTGGCCGGCATCGGGTTCTCGCTGGTGCTCGGCCGCGCACTCAAGCGCTTCAACGGCCTGGTCTGGACCCTGTTGCTGGTGGGGATCGCGATCGGTCTCTACGGCGCCTGGCGGATGGCGTCGTAAGCGGCCGACTGGACTGACGGCATCCTGCCCACCCTTGCGACGCGATGTCGCAAGGGCTTCAATCGCTGCATCTGCAGCGGTTTACTGACATCACCCTGTCAACACATCCTGCGCATGCTGGCTGCCTGCCCAAGGGCGGTAGGCAGTGTGAACGATTCAGCGACGCTGTCGCCCAAATCGGTGTGCCGATTGACTTGGCGCGAAGACCGTGCAAATTTTGGGTGAAATGCAAGTGAATCCTTCGCTGTCTTTGTTCCTTTTGCGCGGCAAGCTGCACACAGGGTGGTTGCTCGTCTCCGATGCAGGGCAAGTCCAAGGGAGGTCGTATGCAATACGGCGTACATGACTTGGCTGATGGCGTGCGCACCGAGCTGGAAGCCAGTTACAGCAAGCACGGGTGCGGCCCGGAATTCTGGACCACCTATCAACAGGTGTTGGAACGGCTGGTGCCCAAGGGTCGCAGTCGCACCCAGGTCACCAACGAGCTGGCGTTGATCATCGAGCAGCTGGGCATCGTCCGGCGCGCGCAGATGGTGCCGCCGCGGACCACCGGCACACGCTGATACCGGTTGGGGGACCGGCGCCGTCGATCGA
>NZ_JBFULO010000206.1:0-6608 GCF_054049855.1 Stenotrophomonas sp. P5_B8
CCCAGCACGTAGCCCAGCACGTAGCTCGGGCGAACCACCAGCGGGTAACCGATCTCGCGGGCCAGCAGCAGGGCTTCCTGGTCGTTGCGGGCGATGCGGTTCGGCGGCTGCTTCAGGCCGAGCTTGTCGACCAGCTGCTGGAAACGCTCGCGGTCTTCGGCCAGGTCGATGGAGTCCGGCGAGGTGCCGATGACCGGCACGCCATTGGCTTCCAGCGCGCGCGCCAGCTTCAGCGGGGTCTGGCCGCCGTACTGCACGATCACGCCCTTTGGCTGTTCCAGCTCGACGATTTCCAGCACGTCTTCCAGCGTCAGCGGCTCGAAGTACAGGCGGTCGGAGGTGTCGTAATCGGTGGAGACGGTCTCCGGGTTGCAGTTGACCATGATGGTTTCATAGCCATCCTCACGCAGTGCCAGCGCCGCGTGCACGCAGCAGTAGTCGAACTCGATGCCCTGGCCGATGCGGTTCGGACCGCCGCCCAGGATCATGATCTTGTCGCGGTTGCTCGGCGCCGCTTCGCACTCGTCCTCGTAGGTCGAGTACAGGTAGGCGGTGCTGGTGGCGAACTCGGCGGCGCACGAGTCCACGCGCTTGTAGACGGGGCGCACCTTGTGGGCACGACGCAGCGCGCGCACGGCCGCTTCGTTGGTGCCGGTCAGTTCGGCCAGGCGGGCGTCGGAGAAGCCGGCGCGCTTGAGCTTGCGCAGGCGCGCCGCGTCCAGCGCGTCGATGCCGTCGGCGGCAACTTCAGCTTCGGCCTGGATGATCTCTTCGATCTGGTCCAGGAACCACGGGTCGATGTGCGACAGCGCGAACACGTCTTCCACGCTGAAACCGGCGCGGAACGCATCACCCACGAAGAACAGGCGCTCCGGGCCCGGGGCCTTGAGCTCGCGCTTGATGGTGGTGATGTCGTCTTCGTTGGACAGGTCCAGGCCGGTCGGGTCCAGGCCGATCTTGCCGGTTTCCAGGCCGCGCAGCGCCTTCTGCAGCGATTCCTGGAAGGTGCGGCCCATCGCCATCACCTCGCCCACCGACTTCATCTGGGTGGTCAGGCGCGCATCGGCCGCCGGGAACTTCTCGAAGGCAAAGCGCGGGATCTTGGTGACGACGTAATCGATCGACGGCTCGAACGAGGCCGGGGTCAGGCCGCCGGTGATTTCGTTCTTCAATTCGTCCAGGGTGTAACCCACGGCGAGCTTGGCGGCGACCTTGGCGATCGGGAAGCCGGTGGCCTTGGAGGCCAGTGCCGAGGAACGCGACACACGCGGGTTCATTTCGATCACCACCACGCGACCGGTGGTCGGACTGATGCCGAACTGCACGTTCGAGCCGCCGGTATCCACACCGATCTTGCGCAGCACGGCGATGGAGGCATCGCGCAGGCGCTGGTATTCCTTGTCGGTCAGGGTCTGCGCCGGGGCCACGGTGATCGAGTCACCGGTGTGCACGCCCATCGGGTCCAGGTTCTCGATGGAGCAGACGATGATGCAGTTGTCGGCGGTGTCGCGCACCACCTCCATCTCGAATTCCTTCCAGCCCAGCACCGATTCTTCGACCAGCACTTCGGTGGTCGGCGACAGTTCCAGGCCGCGGGTGACGATGTCGATCAGCTCTTCGCGGTTGTAGGCGATGCCGCCACCGCTGCCGCCCAGGGTGAAGCTGGGGCGGATGATGGTCGGGTAGCCGACGCGGGTCTGGATCTCGATCGCTTCTTCCAGCGTATGCGCGACCGCAGCCGACGGGCACTCCAGGCCGATCTCGCCCATGGCCACGCGGAACAGCTCGCGGTCTTCGGCCATGCGGATCGCATCGCGCTTGGCGCCGATCAGTTCGACGTTGTACTTCTCCAGCACGCCGTTGTCGGCCAGGTCCAGCGCGCAGTTCAGCGCGGTCTGGCCACCCATGGTCGRCAGCAGGGCGTCGGGTTTTTCCTTGGCGATGATCTTCTCGACCGTCTGCCAGTTGATCGGCTCGATGTAGACCGCATCGGCCATCTCCGGGTCGGTCATGATCGTGGCCGGATTGCTGTTGACCAGCACCACGCGGTACCCCTCGTCACGCAGGGCCTTGCAGGCCTGGGCGCCGGAGTAGTCGAACTCACAGGCCTGGCCGATGACGATCGGACCAGCACCGATGATGAGGATGGTTTTAAGGTCAGTGCGCTTGGGCATTGTCTTCTCTAAGTCAGTACAGCGTGTCGGGGGTGATCGCACGCTGTCGATCAGGAAACTTCCGGGGTTCAGCGCCGCGCCTGGGGGCAGCGGCACTGCAGGGCTTGCGATCCGTCGCGATGCCGCCGGACGCGCCGGCGGCGTGGCGGATCAGGCCTTGGCCTCCGCCATCAGGGTCACGAAACGGTCGAACAACGGGCTGACATCGTGCGGGCCCGGCGATGCTTCCGGATGGCCCTGGAAGGAGAACGCCGGCACGTCGGTGCGTGCGATGCCCTGGTTGGTGCCGTCGAACAGCGAGCGGTGGGTAACCCGCAGGGTGGCTGGCAGCGAGGCTTCGTCAACCGCAAAACCGTGGTTCTGCGAGGTGATCATCACCCGGCCGGTATCCAGGTCCTGGACCGGATGGTTGGCGCCATGGTGCCCGTGGCCCATCTTCACCGTCTTCGCGCCGGAGGCCAGCGCCAGCAGCTGATGGCCCAGGCAGATGCCGAAGGTCGGCAGCTTGCGGTCCAGGAAGGTCTTGATCGCCTCGATCGCGTAGATGCACGGTTCCGGATCGCCCGGGCCGTTGGACAGGAACACGCCGTCCGGATTCATCGCCAGCACCTCGACGGCCGGGGTCTGCGCCGGCACCACGGTGATGTCGCAGCCGCGCTCGGCCAGCATGCGCAGGATGTTCAGCTTGGCGCCGAAATCGTAGGCCACCACCTTGTACTGCGGCGCGGCGCTGACGAACTCGTTGTTGTCCAGGTCCAGCTGGCCTTCGGTCCACGGGTAGGACTTGTCGGTGCTGACCACCTTGGCCAGGTCCATGCCCTTCAGGCCGGGGAACGCGCGGGCCGCTTCCAGCGCCTTCTCCACACTGATGCCGTCGCCGGCCATCAGCGCACCGTTCTGCGCGCCACGCTCGCGCAGGATGCGGGTGAGCTTGCGGGTGTCGATACCGGAAATGGCCACCACGCCACGCTGCAGCAGCCAGTCCTGCAGCGACACCTGGCTGCGCCAGTTGCTGGGACGGCGCGGAACGTCGCGCACGATCAGGCCGGCCGACCACACCTTGTGGGCTTCGTCGTCCTGGTCGGTCATGCCGGTGTTGCCGATATGCGGGTAGGTCAGCGTGACCATCTGCCGGGCGTAGGAAGGATCAGTCAGCACTTCCTGGTAACCGGTCATGGCGGTGTTGAACACCACCTCACCGACGGACAGGCCGGGCGCGCCTACGGATTCGCCCTCGAATACGGTGCCGTCTTCGAGGACGAGGATTGCGGCTTGGGTCACGGAATTCTCACTTTGGCTACCGATGGGGTCACCGAAGTCACGCCGCGCGGCACACTGAAAAGCGGCTGCAAAAAAGCGCGGACTGCGGTGCGGGACCGGTCCGGCTGTCGTGATTCGGCGAGCGGGAATTGTAAAGGCAAGGGGCCTGCGACGCCAGCGTTTGCATGCATTCGCTGGCGTACGGCCGTGACGGGCCCGCCCGGGGTTCAGGCAGCGGGGCCTTGCCTCTTCAGCCGTGGCAGTGACGCCGAGCCTGCACAGGCCGCCTTGGGGGCCCGCAGATCAGCCGCCCGCGGCGGGCATGGCCCCGGCCAACAGATCGCGAACCCGGTAGCTGCCCGGCGCCCGCCCATTCAGCTGGGTGGCGGCGAACAGTGCGCCGCGCGCGAAGATGTCGCGGTTGGTGGCGCGGTGGGTCAGCTCGATGCGCTCGCCCAGCCCGGTGAACTGGACCAAGTGCTCGCCGACGATGTCGCCCGCCCGCAGGCTGGCGTAATGCGGCTGCGCCCCGCCCTTCTGCGCCGCCGCGCCCAGGGTCAGCGCGGTGCCCGACGGTGCATCCTGCTTGTGCACATGGTGGGATTCGACGATATCGCAGTCCCAGCCCGCCAGCGTGGCAGCCGCGCGCTCTACCAGCTCCTCCAGTACCGCCACGCCCAGGCTGAAGTTGGACGCCCAGACCAGTGGGATGCCGGTGGCGGCCTCGATCAGGGCCTGGCGCTGCGCCTCGCTGATGCCGGTGGTGCCCGAGACCAGCCCGGCCTTGCGCTCCACGCACAACGCCAGGACCGGGTCGAAACCCTCGGGCAGGCTGAAATCGATGGCGACATCGAACTGCGGCGCACCGGCCAGCTCGCTGCTGGCGAAATGCGGCACGCCGTCGACCACGCGCTGTGCCGGCGAACGGCGGGTCACCGCAGCGACGACCTGCAGGTCGGAATTGTCGGCGGCCAGCCGCAGCAGGGCCTGGCCCATGCGACCGGAGGCACCGTGGATGAGCAGGCGAACAGGGATAGTGGTCATGCGCGCAGGCTAGCCGGTGCTGGCAAGCGTGCACAAGGGGGACATGCGCCCGGTGCCACTACCGGCGCGCGTGCATCGAGGGCGCGGACGCTTGCTACCCTGTGCGCCCCCTTCGTCCGGTCGTGCCTCCATGCAGCTTTCGCAGCAACTCGTCCTTGTCACCGGCGGTGCCCGTGGCCTCGGCCAGCACGTGACGCGCGCGTTCGCCCGCGAGGGCGCACAGGTGGTGATCAACCACCTGCACAGCGTCGACGCCGCACAGGCACTGGCCGCCGAAGTCGGCCCGAACGCCCTGGCGGTGCGCGCCGATGTCACTGACCGCGACCAGGTCGATGCGCTGTTCGCCCGGGCCCGCGCCCACTTCGGCCGCGACATCACCAGCGTGGTCAACAATGCGCTGGCGACGTTCTCGTTCAATGGCGATGCGCGTGCGAAAGCCGATGCGATCGGCTGGCAGGCGTTCAGCGCGCAGTTCGAGGGCAGCGTGCGCGGTGCGTTGAACACAGTGCAGGCGGCCCTGCCCGGCATGCGCGCGCAGCATTTCGGTCGCGTGATCAACATCGGCACCAACCTGTTCCAGAACCCGGTGGTGCCCTACCACGACTACACCGCCGCCAAGGCCGCGTTGCTGTCGCTCACCCGCACCCTGGCCGGCGACCTCGGCCCGGACGGGATCACCGTGAACATGCTCTCTGGTGGCCTGCTGCGCAGCACCGATGCCAGCGCGGCCACGCCGGCGGCGGTGTTCGACTACATCGCCGCCAACACCCCGCTGCGCAGCGTGACCACGCCGGCCGAGKTCGCCGATGCGGTGCTGTTCTTTGCCTCGCCCTGGTCGCGCGCGGTCACCGGGCAGAACCTGGTGGTGGATGGCGGCCTGGTGCGCGACTGATGCGCATCTCCGAGGTCGCCCGACGCAGCGGTGCCAGCCAGAAGGCGATCCGCCTGTACGAAGCGCGCGGACTGCTGGCCGCCGTGCCGCGGATCAACMGCTACCGCGACTACAACGAGCAGGATCTCAACCTGGTGCTGCTGATCCGGCAGGCGCTGGCGCTGGRCTTCCGGCTTGCCGACGTGGCCGCACTGCGACGCGACGATGGCGGCATCGACTGGCTGCGGGTGCAGGCGTTGCTGGCGGACAGGCAGCAGGCCGTGCGCGCGGACATGCAGCGGCTGCAGCAGCTGGATGCGGCGCTGACCCAGCTTCGGGCCGAGGTGGTCGTGTTGATCGGTCAGGGTGACACCGGTGCTTTGGATGCGTGCATGGCCGCTGGCGACTGCCGCGCCGCTTGACTCTGCCCCATGGGGCAGACCGTAGCCTGCGCGCTCTTTCCGCGAGCGCCCCCATGTCCCGATCGATCGTCATCCTGCTTGGCCACCCCGACCGCGACAGCCTGTGCGGTGCCCTGGCCGAGCGCTACCGGCAGGCCGCCGTGGCGGCCGGCCACCGCGTGCAGCTGTTCGCGCTGGGCGAGGTCGACTTCGACCCGATCCTGCGCCACGGCTACCGCCAGATCCAGCCGCTGGAACCGGCTCTGCAGCAGATCAACGCGGCCATCGCGGACTGCCAGCACCTGGTGCTGGTGTACCCGACCTGGTGGGGTGGCATGCCGGCCCTGTTGAAGGGTTTTTTCGACCGCGCCTTCCTGCCGGGCGTGGCGTTCCGCTATCGCAAGGATTCGGTGTGGTGGGACCGGCTGCTGGCCGGGCGCAGCGCGCGCGTGCTGACCACGATGGATACCCCGCCCTGGTATTACCGCTGGGTGTACCGTATGCCGGGGCACCAGCAGGTGCGGCGGACGATCCTGGAATTCTGCGGGATCAAGCCGGTGAAGATCACCGCGTTGGGGCCGGTGCGCAGCAGTACCTCGGCGCAGCGTGATACGTGGCTGCAACAGGCCGAGCGACTGGGTCGCCAGGCCAGGTGAAATGGCCGTGGTAGAGCCACGCCATGCGTGGCTGCCCTCCGTTCCGGCGTGCGGACACCTGCCAGCCGCGCATGGCGTGGCTCTACCGGCATTGGGTGCGTCGGCGCCTGCCAGCCCAGCGCGCTGCGTGGTTGCAACAGGCCGAGCGACCGGGCCGCCAGGCCAGGTGAAATGGCCGTGGTAGAGCCACGCCATGCGTGGC
>NZ_JBFULO010000207.1:0-6582 GCF_054049855.1 Stenotrophomonas sp. P5_B8
GGGGGGAGGGACCCACGCAAATTCGATGGTGTGTCTGCTCAGCCGCGCGTCTTGCCTGCGTCGGGCGTGGCGGCCGCGAACGGCTGCCGGGCGAGTTCGCCGAAGGCCTCGGAGGCCTTCAACCCAAGCCCCAGTACTTCCTGGTTGGCATGGGTCCAGCGCTCGAGATTGTCGCGGGCCAGCTGCGCACCCTTGGGCAGCAGCGTATCCGGTTGCCGTGACTGCACGATGTCACCGAAGAACCCGCTGGTGGCGGTGATGTTCTTCTCCAGCGTCTTCAACTGCACCCCGAACATGCTTTCGGCATTTTCCAGGGCGAGCCGATTGGCACGCGTGGCCGTGGCGGCCAGCTGGCGGGTGTAGGCGCTGAAGGAATCGGTGAACGCGGACGTCATGGCAGGACGGCTCGAGAACGTTGATGCACTGCAGCATACGCCAAATATATTGCATTGCAACAACTTGTTGCCAGTTGTGGTCCGGTATCAGTGAAACTGTTTTTACATCAATGGGTTGCTTCAAAGTGCCGAGGGCGCTCGTGGCGCTCGTGGCGCTGGGAGCCGGCCAGCGGCCGGCACTACCTTGGTGCGGATCAGCCGCGGTAGCGGCAGCCGGAGGTACAGGTCTCGTGCACAGTGACTTCGCTCAGCTGCGGCAGCGCCGGCTTGAGTTCGTCCCAGATCCAGATCGCCAGCCGTTCGCTGGTCGGATTCTCCAGGCCGGGGATGTCGTTGAGGTAGTGGTGGTCCAGGCGGTCGTAGATGGGCTGGAAGGCCGCTTTGACGTCGCCGAAATCCATGATCCAGCCGCTGTGCTCGCCCGGCTCGCCTTCGACTTTCAGCTCCACCCGGAACGAGTGCCCGTGCAGGCGCGCGCACTTGTGGCCCGGCGGCACGTTGGGGAGGAGGTGGGCAGCCTCGAGGGTAAAGACTTTGAAGATTTCCATTGGCGCATTGTACCGGTGGACCTGCCGGGCGGTGACGGCAACAGCCCATCGCTCCTTCACGGAAACATTTCCATCCGGATGAAGAGATGTTAGGTTCTCTTATATCCGTATGAAGAGATGTTATTGGCCGGTTCATCGCCAGGCATGGATTACTGCGGAACTCGTCGTCCACCACCCCACTGAAGTCCATGCCCAAGCACACCCTTCTTGTAGCGGCGCTTTCCGCCGCTCTGGCTACGCCTTTGCCCGCGTTCGCCGATGCCGCCCCCGATGCAACCGCCGATGCCGCCGGCGACAGCAAGACCCTTGCCGCCGTGCGGGTCACCGGTTCCAACATCAAACGTACCGATACCGAGTCGGCCAACCCGGTCCAGGTGATCGGCCGCCAGCAGCTGGAAGAGACCGGCAAGGCCACCGTCGCCGACCTGTTGCGCTCGATCTCGGCCAACACCGGCAACGCCAACAACGAAACCACCAACAACGGCTGGGCCTCCGGTTCGGCCGGCATCGGCCTGCGCGGGCTGTCGCAGAAGAACACGCTGGTGCTGCTCAACGGTCGGCGTCTGGCCAATTACGGCTTCCCGGCCGGCGGCCTGTCGGACACCTTCGTCAACCTCAACGCGCTGCCGCTGGTGGCCGTGGAACGCATCGAAGTGCTCAAGGACGGCGCCTCGGCCGTGTACGGCTCCGACGCGGTGGCCGGCGTGGTCAACATCATCACCCGGCAGAATTTCCAGGGCGCCGAACTCGGTGGCAGCCTCGGCACCGCCGACCAGGGCGGGCTGGACGAGCAGAACCTGAAGTTCGTCGGCGGCATCGGTGACCTGGATACCGACGGCTACAACATCCTGGTCAGCCTGGAAGGCTACAACCGCGAGCGCCTGGACCAGGACCAGCGCGACCTCACCAAATCCGGCATCTACACCGACAAGCCTGGCGGGCGCTGGAACGGCTGGTCGGCCAAGGGCGCGCGCTACCTGGTCAATGGCACGTCGGTGCCGATGCTCGATGCCAGCGGCAACTGCCCGCAGGGCACCACGCTGGTGGCCAGCGCGCCGATCGACGGCCTGGCCGGCAACACCTGCGGCTTCAACCAGGCGCCGTACACCACGCTGATTCCCTCGACCAAGCGCTACCAGGCCTACGTCAACGGCACCTTCCGGGTGAACGACAACATCGAGGCCTTCGGTGAAGTGCTCTACAGCGACATCAAGGGCGTGTCCTGGTTCGGCAGTAGCCCGTTCTTCACCCTGGAAAGCGGCCGTTTCGCGCTCAACGCCGATACCGGCCTGGCCGAACCGGTCTCCTCCAACCTGCCCGCCAGCAGCCCGTACAACCCGTATGGCCGCGCGGTGCCGATCGAGTACACCTTCTTCAACCTCGGCGCGACCATCAAGACCAACCGCTCGCAGGCCTACCGCGGCCTGGTCGGGCTGCGTGGCAGCCTGCAGAACTGGGACTGGGAAGTGGGCGCGTTCGGTGCGCGCAGCAGCGAGCGCGAAACCGTGTCCGGCGGCTTCGCCAACCGCTACGCATTGGCCGATGCGCTGGCCAGCGGCAGCTACAACCTGCTCAATCCGGCCGCGACGTCATCGGACGTTCTCAATGCGATCAACATCAGCACGCTGCGCCCGGCCGAATCGGTGCTGCAGGGCGTGGACGCCAAAATCTCCGGCGCGCTGGGCCACACCTGGGCTGGGGAGATCGGCTTCGCCGCCGGGGCCGAGTGGCGTCGCGAGAAACTGGACTCCAACAACCCCTGGCAGATCGATGCCGGCCTGCAGATCCGCCCGGCGATCGCTGAAGTGCACGGCGAGCGCAAGGTCACCGCCGCCTATGCCGAAGTCAACGTGCCGCTGGCCGAGCGCCTGGAGCTGCAGGCGGCCGCGCGTGCCGACCACTACAGCGATTTCGGCGATGCGTTCTCGCCCAAGCTGAGCCTGCGCTGGCAGCCGTGGGACATCCTGCTGGTGCGTGCGGCCGCTTCCAAGGGCTTCCGTGCGCCGTCGCTCTCGGAGAATTCCAACAGCACCAGCATCGCCTACGGCAGCGTGATCGATCCGCGCGACCCGGACGTGCCGGGCTCGCGGCAGAACCCGACCTTCTTCACTGTCGGCAACAACGATCTCAAGCCCGAACGCACCAAGAGCTTCAATGCCGGCATCGTGCTCTCGCCGTGGTCCAACACCAGCCTGAGCGTGGATTACTACCGCATCGAGCTGGAAAACCTGGTGGGCACCAACAACACCCAGACCCTGGTCACCGACAACGTGCCGGGTGCGGTCAGCCGCGATGAGCGCGGCAAGCTGCTGGCGGTGTTCAACCGCTACCAGAACCTGAGTGAGCTGAAGACCTCCGGCTTCGATGTCGAACTGCGCCAGCGCTTCCCGACCACGCAGGCCGGCGACTTCGGCCTGAGCACCGCCTTCACCCACGTGCGCAACTACAGCCGCCCCACCGTGGTCGGTGGCCCGCTGGTGGATTACGCCGGCAGCAACCTCGGCGCGACCCTGCCCAAGAACAAGGCGACCACCACCTTCGACTGGAGCTACGGCGATTTCCGCACCGCGCTCACCTGGTACTACACCAGCGGCTATGACCAGAAGGCCAGCGCAGCGGCCACCGCCGTACAGGATCGGGTGGATGCCTACAGCCAGTTCGATCTGTATCTGGGCTACACCGGCATCGACAAGCTGACCCTGTACGCCAAGATCCAGAACCTGGCCGACGAGGAACCGCCGTACGACGCGTCCTTCCCGGGCATCCGCGCGCCGTACGACTTCAGCCAGTACGACCTGCGCGGCCGCTACTTCACCGTCGGCTTCGACTACCGCTTCTGACCTCATCCAGCGCACCGGAGCGTGCGTATCCACAGGGCCGGAAGGAACCGGCCCGTCTTTCGGGGAATCGCTGTGTCTTTGCAACGTCGTCTGTTCTCTCCCATCGCCTGGGTGGCGCTGGTGCTGTCTGTGCTCGCTGCGCMTGCCTCCGCGCAGAGCGCGTACTTCTTCCCGGCCGGCGGTGATTTCGATCCGGCCGTGCCCACGCCCCAGCAGTTTCTCGGCTATGAGATCGGCAGCCGTTACACGCGGCACGATCAGCTGGTGGCCTACTTCAACGCACTGGCCAAGCACTCGGACAAGATCAAGGTTGAAGAAATCGGCCGCAGCTACGAGGGCCGCCCGCTGCTGATCGCCACGGTGACCTCGGCGCAGAACCTGCAGAACCTGGACGCGCTGCGTCGCCAGCACGTCACCCTGGCCGATCCGGCGCAGCCGCTCTCGGCCGCCGGCAGCAGCCCGGTGGTGGTGTGGCTGGGCTACAGCGTGCACGGCAATGAAACCTCCAGCGGCGAAGCGGCGATGCTCACCGCCTACTACCTGGTCGCCAACCGCAGCGCGGAGACCGCGCAGTGGCTGCAGCAGGCGGTGGTGCTGTTCGATCCGGCGCAGAACCCGGACGGGCGCGACCGCGCGGCGAGCTGGCACAACGCCTATGCGTCCTCGCCGGCCTCGGCCGATCCGGCCGACAAGGAGCACGTCGAGCCGTTCCCGCAGGGCCGCACCAACCACTACTTCACCGACCTCAACCGCGACTGGCTGGCCCTCACCCAGCAGGACACGCGACCGAAGATCGCCTATTTCCACCAGTGGTACCCCAACGTCCAGATCGACTTCCACGAGATGGGCAAGGACAGCACCTACTACTTCGAGCCGTCACCGGCGAGCATGCACAGCCCGCTGATTCCGGCATCGTCGTACGAGTTCAACAAGACCCTGGCCAAGTACCACGCGCAGGCACTGGATGCACTGGGCTCGCTGTATTACACGGGCGAGAACTTCGACAATTTCTCGCCGGTGTACGGCTCGACCTACCCGGACTTCCACGGCGCGGTCGGGGTGACCGTGGAGCAGGCCAGCTCGCGCGGCCGCGTGCAGGAATCGGCCAACGGGCTGCTGACCTTCGGCTTCACCATCCGCAACCAGGTGGCGACCGGACTGGGCACGGTGCGCGGCGCAGTGACCGAACGCGATGGGCTGCTGAAGCTGCAGAAGGACTTCTTCCAGTCCGCACTGAAGCAGGCCAACCAGCAGGCGGTGAAGTCCTTCGTGTTCGGCGACGCGGCCGATCCGGGCCTGACCCAGCGGCTGCTGGATCTGCTGCTGCAGCACCAGATCACGGTGCAGGCGTTGAGCGCCCCGGTCACCGTGGATGGGCAGCGCTTCGAGCCGGGCAGCGCGTACGTCGTCCAGGCCGCGCAACCGCAGTTCCGCCTGGTGCATTCGATCTTCGCCGACACCCCGCCGATCAAGGGCGATGTGTTCTACGGCAGCACCTCCTATGCGATCGCGCCGGCCTACGGCATCGCCTTCGCCGCGAGCCGCAGCCGGATTGCCGGTGGCGAGCGCGTGGCCAGCGTACCGGCCGCCAACGGTGGCGTGGTCGGCGGTCAGGCGGGCTACGCCTACGTGTTCGATTGGCGCGATTACAACGCCAGCCGCGCGCTGTATGCGCTGCAGGCCAAGGGCGTGGTGACCCGCGCGGCCTTCCAGCCGTTCACCGCGGCCACCGCGCAGGGCGAGCAGTCATTCGGCTATGGCAGCGTGGTGGTGCCGGTCGCGGGCCAGCCGCTGGCCGGTGTCGAGCTGCTTGCCGCGGTCGATGCGGTCGCACGCAGCAGTGGCGTGCACATCCAGGCGCTGTCCAGCGGGCAGAGCCGTGGTGGCATCGATCTGGGCAGTGACAGCGTCAAGGCGCTGCGCAAGCCGGCGGTGGCGCTGGTGATGGGCGAGGGCGTAAGCGCCACCGAGATCGGCTCGGCATGGTTCCTGCTTGATCAGCACCTGCAGTTGCCGGCCAGCAAGATCGATCCGGCCCARCTGGGCAAGATCACGCTGGACCGCTACACCACCATTGTCCTGGCCGGCGGTACCTATGCCGGCGTGGACGCCACCGCAGTGGCGGCGCTCAAGCGCTGGATCAACGCCGGTGGCTCGCTGATCACCTACGGCACGGCCGCGCGCTGGGCGATCGAGCAGAAGCTCAGCGACGAAGTGCTGGGGCCGGAGGAGAAGGAGCCGGAAGGCGCCCGACGTGCGTTCGGCGACCAGCGCGACATCGCAGCCATCGAGCGGGTGAGCGGCAACATCCTCAGCGCGGACGTGGACAACACGCATCCGCTGGGCTTCGGCGTGCCGCGTCGGCAGCTTGCGGTGAACAAGGAAAACGGCCTGAGCTTCCAGCCCAGCCGCAATCCGTTCTCCACCGTGGTGCGCATCGACGAGGCGCCCAAGGTCAACGGCTACCTTTCCGAGCGCAACCGCAGCCGCGTCGCCGGTGCCGCGTGGCTGCTGGTGTCCCCGCAGGGGCAGGGCAACGTGGTGCTGTTCGCCGATGATCCGGCCCACCGCAAGTACTGGCATGGCACCGAGCGCCTGCTGTTGAACGCGATCTTCTTCGGCAACCAGCTCAACCCGAGCAAGCCGCGCGGGTAACGCAACGCCGCCATCGCAAGGCAACGGCGGCCACCCGTAGAGCCGACCGTTGGTCGGCTACCGCGATCCCACGTAGAGCCGACCGTTGGTCGGCTACCGGGACACCCGAACGAAGAGCAGCCGACCAACGGTCGGCTCTACGGG
>NZ_JBFULO010000208.1:0-6582 GCF_054049855.1 Stenotrophomonas sp. P5_B8
GCTTTGATCATGGATGAACGCGACATCGGCGAGATCGGCGGGCGATGCAATCGGCTTGCCATCCTTCCGTGACGTGCCCGGGGCGCACACCGGAAACACCGGGGCGTCCATCAACTTCTCGACCTGCACGCCCGGGTATGTCCCCAGGCCGTATCGGATCGCGACATCAACTTGGTCCTGGCCAACGTCGACCAGCTGATCGGTCGTCAAAAGCCGAACGTGGATATCCGGGTGGGCGTCGTGGAACCGATGAAGCCGGGGCGCCAGCCACTTCGCGGCGAAAGACTCCATGGTGCTGACGCGCAGGTGGCCGGGTTCAGCCGGTGCGGCTCGGTCCAGTGCGAGATCGAGCATCCCGAAAATCTCAGTGAGCGACGCCGCAAGGGCGGCGCCCTGCGGGGTGAGCGTCACCGTACGATGGCCACGCTCGAAGAGCTCGGTGCCCAGGTGGGCCTCGAGGCGTTTGACCTGGTGGCTCACCGCGGCCGGTGTGACAAAGAGCTGGGTGGCCGCCTTCTGGAAGCTCAAGGAACGTGCAGCGGCCTGAAACGCTCTCAACGCAGTGAGGGGAGGGGCGTGGCGCGGCTTCATCAGGGGGTTCCTGCCAGCACGGATGGCCGATCTTATCAGGTTAGTTTTACTAATCTGAAGGTCAAATCTTCTCGTTTGTCGGCGTCTGTCCGTCCGTCAATCATGGCGGCCTCCATTCAAAGGGTAGCCGACATGCATCTGAAACCGCTGGGTCCGGACGTGTTCTTGTGCGTCGGCGAGGACCACCAATCCGTTGCAACCGTGTTCCTCGATGGCAATGACGCGCTGCTGGTGGATGCACTCGGAAGTGCGGCCGACGCGGCTGCGTTGCGCGTGCTGATCTGCGACGAGCTGGGGAAAACGGTGCGCGTCATCGTCGCCACCCATTTCATGAGCGACCACATCGCGGGGCTCTCGACCTTCCCCGATGCCATGGTCATCGCGCACCGCAACTACCGCCACACCTTCCTGTCACAGAACCGCCGTGTCGACGCGTTTTACTGCGAGCCGCAGGTGGTGTTCGACAGCGCGATGCGCATCCGCTGGGGCCGCCATGAGCTACGCCTGCTGCACAATCCCGGCAAGACGATGGATCACATCAGCGTGGATGTTCCCACCGCCGACTTGGTCTGCGTGGGCGACAACATCGTGGGCAACATCGTCTACCTCTCAAAGGCCGATCCGGTCCAGATTCGAACGGCCATTGGTCGGGTGAAGCAGTTCGGGCGCGGCACTGTCATCGGTGGGCACATGGGCCGCTTTGACGCCGCCGTGCTCGACAACGCACTGCACTACCTGGACCGGATCCGCCAGAACGTGGTGGCGATACGCGCGCAAGGCGAGGGTGCATCGCTGGCGTCCCGGTTGGCCACCCTTCGGATCGGGGATTGYCTGGCGCCCGGCGTCGAGGCAAGCGCGTTCGAAACGGCGTGGCATCTGCACAACCTGGAGGCCATCGAATCCCAGGGCATCTTTGAGCTGGACACCTACCTGGCCCGTTCGGCGGATGTCGCATGAGCGGCGACGTGACAGATGGCGCACGCATGGGCCGTCGCGTCTTTCTTTCCGGCCTCGCCGCTGGCGCCACGGCCGCGCTGTTGCCGGTCTCCCACGCCGTCGCACGGCCAGCGTCGGACGACCTGCGGATTCAGCGCCTTGCCTGGGCGGGCATTCGCCTGCAGCTGCCAGGCTCAACCTTGCTGATCGACCCCCTGACCAATGCTGCGGAGTGGGGCAGGGCACTGCCGGACGTCCTGGTTCCCGTTGAGGGCGGGGTGGGCGACACGACGGTCTTGCTGACGCACGTCCACTCGGACCACTTCGACGCCGGTGCGGTGGTCCAGGCGCTGCGGAACGGCGGTAGCTTGATTTACCCCGAGGGGACCCATCCGCTTCCCGTCCCTGGAGGCGCCCGGGCACGTCCCGCAACGCTTTGGGAGCCGCAGTTGCTAGGTGACTTCACCGCCACGGCGGTGCCCGCCTCGGACGGATACGGCGATACTCAGGTGTCCTGGGTAGTGTCGGCCGCGGGCCGGCGGGTATTCCATGGGGGAGACACGATGTGGCACGGCCACTGGTGGAAGATCGGCCGTCAGCTCGGACCCTTCGATGTGGCGTTCCTGCCGATCAACGGCGCCACGTTCGGATGGCGCAAGCCTGTCAGCGGACAGCCGGGCGTTCTGACGCCCGAGCAGGCCATCGCCGCCGCAACCGTCCTGGGCGCGCGGCTTCTCGTCCCAATCCACTACGGCATATCGGGGGTTGATGAGTATCAGGAAGTAGACGATCCTCTGGGCGCTCTGGTCAGGGTGGCGCGGGGAACTGCCATCGACGTCCAGTCAGTGCAGCCGGGGGCGTGGGTGACGTGGAGGTGAGGTCTTGCTGAAGCGTCAAAGCGCTACGCCAGAAGCATTAACCGTCACGGGAACTTGTATGAAGAAACTTGCCTTCGCCGTTTTCCTTGCTTCCATGTTTGTCTCTCCTCTCTCAAATGCGACGGAGGATTCAGCCCCGTCCCGACCCTCTCTGGACGCGCTGCAGCGCATCATTGAGTCCCGCAGTCCGGAGACAAAGGTCGCTAAGCCCGACCATGATCGGATCACTGCACAGCGCATCGATATCGTCGATGAGAACGGGGTCATCCGCATGACCCTTTCAGGCCGGACGCCGGCGCCGATCATCGATGGGATCCAATACCGCCGGGCGTTCAACGTCGCCGGGCTGGTGCTTTACGACGACAAGGGCAGCGAGCGGGGCGGCTTCGGAACCGCCGACGTGGCCGGGGGGATGGCCGTTCTGGCCTTGGATCACCCGGCGATGGATGCCATCGGCTGGCGCGTCTCGCCGGACGGCGAGGTGGCGTTCTCGATCAACCAAGCACCGCCGCTGCTGCGTGAGCCTGCCCTCGACAACCGCTTGGTTCCCGGGGTTAAAACGTCCACGCGCATCCGAATGGTGGTGGGTGCAGACGGTGCCCCTGCGATCGCATTGAACGACAAAGCGGACAAGACACGCCTGCGGCTGACCGTAACCGAAGAGGGGTACGGCGCCATCGAGTTCCTCAATGCAAAAGGGGAGGTAATTCACACGCTGGCGCCAGAGGCGGAAACGGGACTGGCGAGGGTGCAATAGGCTCCGAAGCGCAGCCGGTGTCCAGAATGAACTTTGCCTGGTGGGCAAGCCATGCTGGTTGACACTGTGACGCCCGAGGCTGGCCTCCTGCATGGAATTCCGACGCATTGGAATGAGAGGCCAGCAGCGTTTGGCAGCCTGTCTGCCTAATCTCAACCCCAAATTGGAGATCAAGCCATGAGCACACGCTGGAGCTACCTGACTGTTCAAATCGAAACGAATCCGATAGGCGAACCGAAGGGCGCTCCGAGACGAAGTGAATCGGCAAGGGCGGCCGCGCTCGGAACTGAACGACGCGGTCCACCTGCCGTCGGCGCCGGCGGTGCGGATTCTCAAGAAGGAGGTGCGAGATGCGCGCGCTGACACGTTGGGGCATGGGCATGATGCTGCTTTTCACCGCCACGCTCGCCCAAGCTGCGCCGCCGGCACAGACCGCTGCCGCCCTGCTCGATCATCTTCAGGCCGGTGAGGCTACCGCGGCCGAGGCGATGTTCACTCCAGAGATGGCAAAGGCCGTGCCGGCGGCGCAGCTGCAGGCCCTGTGGCAATCGTTCGGCGCGCTGCAAGATCGCGGCGCGGCACAGGTCACTGCGCGCGGCGAGGTGAGCGTGGTGACACAGCGGCTGAGGTTTGCGGTGGGCGACATCGACACGCAAGTAGCGGTAGATGCCGGCGGCCGCGTTGCCGGCCTGAACTTCAAACCGGCGACCGCACAAGCGCCGCCAGCGCCCCCAGTGCCAGCTGATGCAAGTTTCCAAGAGCTGCCTTTCGACGTGGTGTCTGACAAGGGCGCCCTACCGGGCACGCTGGCCCTGCCCAAGGGCAAAGGGCCGTTCCGCGCGGTAGTGCTGGTGCACGGGTCCGGTCCACAGGACCGCGATGAAACGATTGGACCGAATCGTCCGTTCTTGGACGTAGCGCGCGGCTTGGCCGCCCACGGGATCGCGGTGCTGCGCTACGAAAAGCGTACCAAGGCACGGCCGCAGGAGTTCAGCGGCAACGACTACACGATGGACGATGAAACCACCAACGATGCCGTCGCCGCCGTCGCCGGCCTGGCCAAGGCCCCGGGCATCGACGCGCACCACGTCTATGTGATGGGGCACAGTCAGGGCGGCATGCTGGCGCCCCGCATTGCGCAGCGCTCGGGCAAGGTGGCGGGGCTGGTCCTGTGGTCAGCGCCGGCCCGCTCGCTGCTGACCGTGTTGCCGGAACAGAACCGCTACCTCTTGGGCCTGGATGGGAGCATCAGCGCCGACGACCAGGCCATCCTGGACAAACTGGACGGGCAGATCGCCGCCGCACGGGGCACGGCACCGGTTGCTGCCAAGGACCTGCCACTGGGCGTGCCGGCGAGTTACTGGCGCGCGTTCGAGAACATTGATCCGGTCGCCGACGCCAAGGCCTCAGCACTGCCCATTTTGCTGCTCCAAGGCGGCCGTGACTTCCAAGTCGTGGATACGGACTGGCAGCTGTGGCAACACGGCTTGGCTCGCCAGCGCCAAGTCAGCTTCAAACACTATCCGGCGGTGAACCACCTGGGCGTCGCCGGCCAAGGCCCGGGTTCGCTGCAGGAATACAACACGCCCGGCAACGTCCTTCCGCAGCTTGTGGACGACGTGGCACAGTGGATTGAGGCACAGCGATGAAGGTTTGGACGGCGATGGTCGCGGATTGGGCCGTAGCCCGCCCACCTGCATAGCGGCTGCTGTGGTTGGTGGGTCCCGATGCTGTGCGTAGCGGTGATGCTTGCCGCTGGCATGCAATCGACGCAGCGCCCGCCATGGCCTCAGCTYCGCCTTGCCATTCTTGGTGCTGGTGACGGCKGGGTGGATCTGGGCGGGGCTGCAGCTTGCCCGGCTTCCAGTCCGGGCAATATCTGAGCGACCGGAGCAAGGCGTGCTGCTTGGTCACCGATACCGGCCGCGCGCTTACATTCGGCTGCGAGATGGCAGCGCTCTGTCGCTTTCGCCCTCTCTTTGTCCCCTCCCTCTTCCTACCCACGTCTTGCGTCTCTCTTGCATCCGGTCAATGAATGAGTCAGCAAGTTAGGTGGTGCACGGATGATCTCGACGTAAACTGGCTTGCAGTTGACTCTGAGCGGTCCGTGGCAGGAGAGACACGGGTAAATTCGTTTCAGGCGGGGAGGCATCGGGAAGAGGCCGACCCATCACGGCAATAGAAGATCCAACAATTGATACAACCTCGTGTCGAGCTCAGCGCGATTCGATTTCTTGGCTACGGCGCCAGTGGGCACCCGCAGTTCAGGGTCAGGCTCTCGGAAAGCGGGCGGGGCGCCCTTCGCAGTTTTTCCATGAATCGCGCGGGCACGTGGATCCATTTGGATTTGGACGGCGCTCGTCTGACATCGGCCTTTATTGGTCCCGCGATGGATCTGCAGGAATTCACTGCTAGCGTCGATCGGCCTGAGCTGGCGGCCAAACTCCAYGCAATCGCGCAAGGGCTGGTAGCCCTTCCATGGCTGGTTTTGTGGGCATAAAAGTGCGTGGAACTTACTCTCTGGCGGGCCCCCTCATTTAAGGTGCTGTATCGCCTGCGCGTTCTGCAATGGGGCGAACTTGTTGGACGAGGGTAAGCAGTGTCTTGCCCGGCTCTTCAATCATGACCTCGTGAGCAGACTGTTCAAACCAGATGATCTGCTTCTCGGGAGCGGCGAGCTTGTCGGCCCATTCGGCGGCCAGTTCCGAAGACACGTTGTGGTCATGACGGCCCAAGAACAGAAACACGGGTGTGTCGATGCGACGCACCGATGACATGTCCAGGGATAAGACCTCCGACAGCAAGTGCTCCATCGAGAAGTCGTTGCCGTTCCAGATGGCCGCGACGTCGGCATCCGAATACTCCGGGGAGAGCTTTATCGCTGCAGCTTCCGCATCGCCGCCACGGCGGTTGTGAACCATGCCCCCGTAGTGGTTGAGCCACTTGCGCTGTTTGAAGAGGCTCTGCAAGGGAACCGGCGCGGCGCCTTGCGCATACGGGGCTAGCTCTTGGAGCTCGGCTACTGCTTTCGCGTTTCCGTCCTCCTTGGCTTGGTGAAGGGTCCACGCCCACCCGCGCCGCTCGCTCTCCGGGGCGTTGGATATCTGTCCGATGCCGATGTAGGCATGCAGCCAATTGGGATGGCGTTGCGCGACCTCCAGGCCGAGGTAGCTGCCCCAAGAGTGGCCCAGCAGGAAGATCTTCTCCTTTCCGAACTCCCGCCGCAGCCATGCAACCATCTCCTCCGCATCGGCGACCATCTGTTCGCGCGTCATGGAGGGTGCTATCACGGACGGTTCGTTAGCGGCGTAGGTCTTGCCAGCGCCGCGCTRGTCCCACTGGACGACCGTGAAATACTCTTCCCAGCCGCGTTGAAAATACCAACTGGTGGGCATCGATACCCAGCCCGGCCCGCCGTGG
>NZ_JBFULO010000209.1:0-6575 GCF_054049855.1 Stenotrophomonas sp. P5_B8
CGTTTGGGTGAGTCCACTTTTAGCGATCGGGAATGAAGTCGGCGTGACATCCAAAACGCGCGGTTCAGCGACGTATGCGCGATGAAATGCAGGTGTTGTGCGCGCGTGTTCACCACGCGATTGCGTCGTCACGAAGACGCGCGACGGCGCTTGATCCAGGACAGGCATTGGCCTGCGATCGCGGTCGCGAGCACCAGGCTGTTGGTGACCACGAATACCCAGGAATGCAGCGCGATGCTGTAAAGAATGAAAAGCACCGAGGCGGTGATCTGCCCCACGAACAACCACGTCGAAACCGCCTGCGCATCCTCGGCGCGCCATTGCTTCCAGATCTGCCGCCAGAKCGTGGCGACCAGGACGAGGGTGGCCGCCCATCCGAGCAGATCAACCGCCGCCATCAGCACGCGCCTGCCGATTTTCGCCCGATGTTGGGCAACGCCAGCCCCGGAACGCCGCCGTCATGGCCCACCTGCTGCTCCAGGCGCTTGAGGAAGTCGCTGAAGCCCCGCGTCGCGCGGGCATGACGGCGTGCACTGGTCACGACCTGGGGTGCGGCCAGCCGGGCGACACGTGCACCACTGTTCTGGATCGCCTCGATCAAGGCCACATCCTCCCCGGACACCAGCGGCAGGAATCCGCCGCTGTCGCGGTAGGCAGCCGCACTGAAACCCATGTTGGCGCCGTGCACGTGTGCATGCCCATCATGCAGGTGCTCGCTGGCCAGAAAGCGCTCCTGCACCGTGGGCGCGTAATCGAGCCAATCCTCCACCGTCACCACCCCGCAGAACGCGCCGGCACCGCAGTGCAACTGTTTGACCAGCCAGTCCCCGGGCACGCGGCTGTCGGCGTCAGTGCACCCGATCCAGCGCGCACCCAGCGCCAGCGCAACTTCGCTGGCCGCCGCACGGGCGACGCCAACGCAGCCGGCTTCCACGCACACGGTGTGCACGCCCAATCGCCTGCAYATCTCCGCAGTCGCGTCGCTGCAGCGGTCCAGCGCCACCACGATGGCGACCGCCTCGCCGTCCAGCGCGCGATGCGCAGCCGCTACCTGCAGCGCCTGCAGGCACGGGCCGATCATCTGTTCTTCGTTGTGGGCCGGCACGATCGCGGCAATCATCGCAGTCCCTCGTGTTGCGCCACCGAGCGCGTATCGCGCGACCACCCCTGCAGGACCATGTCAGCGTCGGACCAGGAAAAGACCCGGGGCAGCAGTGCATCCAGCTGCGCGTGCACGAAGTCCGTGCTGCAGCGCGCCTGCGCGAATGGCGGCCGCCAATGGCAGGCGATCAGCACGCCCTGCGGACCCAGTGATGCGACCAGGCGCGCCGCCATTGCCTGCATGTCCGCCTCCTCCAGGTAGTAGCCCAGTTCGCTGAACACGATCAGGTCGAACGGGTCCTCCGGCCAGTCCTGCGGGTGCTGCGCGCGCTCCACCGTCACCTGCGGCTGCCCGGCCACGGTCCGGCGCGCCGCGGCCACGGCCTCTTCACTGATGTCGGTGGCCAGCAACTGCGCGCAGCGCGGTGCCAGCGCGGCGGTCAGCACGCCGTTGGAACAGCCCAGTTCCCAGGCGCGCAGGTAATGCGCCTGCGGCAGGCTCGCCAAGGTCAGCGCGCGTTTACGCGCTTCGTACCAGCGGGTGCGGTACTCGAACGGGTCCTCGTTCTGGTAGATCGCATTGAAGTACGCGACATCGCTCATCCAAGCAGTACCTCGTAATCACGCTGGAAACGTTGCAGCACCGCATCGGGCAGGATCGGGGCGCAGTCCAGTCCCGGCGCGGTGCCGGTCTGGGTGCCGAACTGGCCGATGGCCACCCGCTTGCGCTGCTGCACCTGCGGGGACAGGCGGAAACGGAACGCCGGCGACCACGCGCGCGCGGCCTGCTGTGGGTCCAGCCAGTGCCAGCCCCACACGGGAAACTCCCGGCGCGCGCAGCCCCGGTGCGACGCGGCACGCGCGCAGGCACGCCCCACCGCTTCATGGTCGGGATGGCCGTCCAGCATCCACGGGGCCAGCACCAGATCGTCTTCGCGCAGCAAGGCCAACAGGCGCGCGGCAACCTCCGCCTCATGCTGGGTCACCGTACCGTCGCCGATGTGCCACGCATGCCGTTGTGCATGGGTCAGCCCAAGGCACGCCAGCGCGCGATCCAGTTCGCGCTGGCGTTCCTCGCGCAATCGCTGTGGCAGCCAGAGGGAATGGTCGGGGTAGCACGCCTCGCCGTCGGTCACCGACACCACCAGCACCGGCAGCCCAGCGCTGTGCGCGCAGGCCATCACTCCGCCGCAGGCAAGCACTTCATCGTCCGGATGGGGCGACACCACCACCACGCGGGCAATGCCGGCGAACAGCGTCTGCGGCGTCTGTTCCGGCAGCGATTGCAGCCATGCGCAGGACTGCCACTGCGCCTCGCTGATGCCGTTGCCATCGATCTGGCGGTCTACAAGCTCCATGGCCGCCCCGCGCGATGACAGTCCATGCCCAACTGCTGCCAGTCGCGGTCGGCGTGGCTCTGACGGATGAACACGGTCAGATCGCTCCAACGCCGCGCATGGTCCTGGTCCAGGCACATGGGGCCCGGGCCCAGCCCGCGCGCGACCAGATCCAAGGTGCGCACGCAGGCCCGCTCGACCACGCTGCGCGCACGCAGCACCTCGGTCATGTGCGGGTGCTCGGGCTGCGCGTCCAGCAGTGCCGCCAATTCGCGCAGCAGCGACGCGCACGGGGAAAGCGCCATATCCACTTCGCCCAGCAGCACCGCAGCGGTGCCGGCCTCAGCGGTCTTTGGCGAGCGGCGGAGCGGTTCGGCCAGTGCCGCCGCCGCGCCGAACCAGCATGCGGCTATACCCGCACCGCCGTGCCAGAAACCGGGACGCTCCAGATACGCATTGGCCTGCCCGACCTCCACCGCCGGTACCTGCCGGAAGTGCGCGGTACTGCTGGGCACGCGCCCCATGCCGGTGGCCTGCCAGTCCTGTGCCTGGCAGCCGAGGCGGGCATTGCGCAGATCAGCGCGGAACAACCGCGATTGCGTGCCGTCACGCACCGTCACCAGAGCGAAGTCGACCCACTCCGCACCTGAGCACCACGGCTTGTCGCCGCTCAACGTGCCCTGCTGCGCATCGAACGCCAGCGTCGCGGCCGGCCCTTCGGCGGCCCATACCGCACCGAGTTGTCCGCGCTCGGGCGGACCTGCGCCCAGTTCCTGCAGGATCGCCTGCGCGTCGTAGTGCGCCTCCAATACCTTGGCAAGGCACAGATCCTGCGCGGCGATCTGTGCCAGCGACTGCCAGCGCAGCAGCGTATCGCCACCGCCCGGGGGTGGGAGTGCCGGTTGCCGGGCCAGCCAGTCACGCGCCTGGCGCACCAGCAACGGCGTTGCGACGCGGGAGGCGGCGATGTCCACGACGGTGGCCATGTCAGGGCGTCAGGATCACCTTGCGGCAATCCTCCTGCTTGCGGTCGAAGATCTCATACCCCTTGGCCGCATCTTCCAGCGCCATGCGATGGGTGACGATCACGCCCGGATCGAGGTTGCCCTCGGCGATATGGTCGAGCAGCTCCGGCATCAGCCGCTGCACGTGGGTCTGGCCCATCTTGAAGGTGAGCCCTTTGTCGAACGCGTCGCCGAGCAGGAAACCATGCACGAAACCAGCGTATACGCCGGGAATGCTGACCGTGCCGCCACGGCGCGTGGCGGCGATGCACTGCCGGATCGCCACGCCGCTGCTGCCCTCCACCTTGAGCGTGGTCAAGGCCGACTCCAGCGCACTGCCTTCGGCTTCAAAGCCCACGGCCTCGATGGTGGCATCCACGCCACGACCGTTGGTCTGGGTCACGATGTACTCGGCCGGATCCCCTACCTGGGTGAAGTCGATCGGCGTAACGCCGTAGGTCTGCTGGGCGAAGGCCAGCCGGTAGGGCAGATGATCGACCATGAAGATCGTCTCCGCGCCCAGCAGGCGGCAGCACGCCGCGCTCATCAGACCGACCGGACCCGCGCCGAAGATCGCCACGGTGGAGCCTGGCTTGACCCCGGCATTGAGCGCGGCCTGGTAGCCGGTCGGCAGGATATCGGACAGGAACAGCACCTGTTCGTCGGACAGGCCGTCGGGGATGCGCAGCGGTCCGACGTTGGCCTTGGGCACACGCACGAATTCGGCCTGCCCTCCGGATACACCGCCGTACAGATGGCTGTAGCCGAACAGCGCCGCCGGTGGGCGGATGCCTTTCTGATTGACCGCCGCGCCCTTGCCGCTGTTGGTGGTCTCGCATGCTGCGAATTCGGTAAGCCGGCAGTGGAAGCACTCGCCGCAGGCGATCACGAAGGGAATCACCACCCGGTCGCCCGGGCGCAGGTCGCTCACCCCTGCCCCGACTTCTTCGACGATGCCCATGAACTCATGGCCCAGCACATCGCCGGTGTGCAGGTCGGGAATCTTGCCGCGATACAGATGCAGGTCCGAGCCGCAGATGGCGGTGGCGGTCACGCGCAGGATCAGGTCGTCCGGCGCGGCCAGCACCGGATCGGGGACGGTGTCGACCCGAACGTCTTTGCTGCCGTGGTAGGTCAAGGCGCGCATGCAGTGCTCCAGCAGATAGGTACCGCCTTGTTAACGCGTGCGGCGTACCGGGGCCGTGACTTCGACGTGTGGGGCGTGTCCATGCGTGGCGACAGAACGTTCACCCGTACAGGCGGAGCGTCTGCCCACACCACCTGTTGGAGCGCACCGATGAACACCGACCAGCCGGTATCCGGCAATCCTGAAGATGATCAGCAGAAGGCGTTTACCCCGGACAAGACGCGCAACGATTCAGCGCGCTGGAAGGACAAGGACATGCCCGACCAGGGCAGCGGCAAAGGCGAAGTGAGTCCGGACGACTACGAAAAGCCACCCACACCGCGCTGAAGCATTCAGCCGCCGGGCTGAGGCGCGTGGCCCGGTGCCGGCGGATCTTCCACCGGCGCGTCGGCTGGCGGCGGGTCGCGCTCGGGCGGTACTTCACGGGGTGGATCCTGCGCCGGCGGGTCCGGGGTCACCGGTGCTTCCACCGGCGTGGGCGCCGGAAGTGGCTCCTGCGGCGCCCCGGGCACGGTTTGACCAGTGGGCTCAGTGGGCAGTTCGAGGGCGTTGCTGTGCATGGGTGGATCTCCTTGGGCAGGCACCCAGCATCGCCGCACCGATGTAAACGCGTGGCGAGAGTTGCGCGGCACGTGCTGACACGCAATTGACGCGCATCGGCACACCTCCCGGCTCAGCCCTCGTCAGACCAGAACTGCATCAGCAGCGCCAGACCGTCGTTATCGCTACGGTCGGTTGATATCTGCGGCAGCATCCTCGACTCCCAGCGGCTGCGCTCGATGCGCTGCAGGATCGAGGCCTCAGTATGGCGGCAGGCCATCGACCACTTCGAAAAATACCGTTGTGCCACCTCGCCGCGCATCAACACGCGGATACCCGAATGCCGACGTGAGCGCTGCACGCGGAGAAAAGCCGCCGACACCGCCGCCTCGCTGCCTTCCATGTACTGCAGAAAGCGCTCGCCATCGAAAAGCAGCACGCCGGTAACCTTGGCGACCTGGTTGAGGGCCATGGCGTCGACCATGATGCTGTCGAGGTAGCCGTTGTCGAGCTTACCGGCAGCATGGCTGACGTACACGAGGGCATGGAGGGGTGGGCTGCTCATAGGCCGCATTCTAGGCGGGCCCGAATCAAGGGCGCGAGAATGGCGCGACGGCGCGCCGTACCCGACGGTATGCTGTGCGCCTCTCGACGACAAGGACGGTTTGATGCGCACGTGGATCAGGAAGTCATGCCTTGGGTTGGCCGTTGCCATCGGCCTGGCAATGAGCATGCCCGCAGCGGCGGTGGACCGCGCGGTGGATGAAGGCGTACGCCAGGTTCCCAGCTTTGCCCTGCCCCTTTCTCCTTATCTCAGCCCGGAGGCGCGGACCAGCGTGCGCAGCGCCGTCATCCATGGCGACCCCACCGCAAAACTGGACAACGCGGCCGTACTCGCGCAGCTCGACCACATCCGCAAGGGCGCCGATCAGTGGGCGTACGGCGAGATCGCCGCGCTGCGCAAGCGCTACCCGGTGGAGCTGCACAACGAAACCTGGAACGGCGTCCCGGTGGTTCGCGTGCAGCCCCGCAGTGCGCCAACCGATCCGGCCGCGCAACGCCTGCTGATCGAACTGCACGGCGGTGCGTTTGTGTTCGGGCGCGCCGACAGTCTTGGCCTGCTCGAAGCGATCCCGGTGGCCGCGATGACGGGCGCGACGGTCATCGCGGTGGAGTATCGACAAGGTCCGGAGCATAAATTCCCTGCGGCCAGCGAAGATGTCGCCGCTGTCTACCGCGCCGCACTCGAGCGCATGCCGGCCAACCACATAGGCATTTTCGGCTGCTCCGCYGGCGGCGTCCTCACCGGCGAATCRCTGGCGTGGTTCGACAAGGAGAAGCTCCCGATGCCGGGCGCGGCCGGCCTGTTCTGCGCTGGCGGCGATGCACGCTATGGCGGTGATTCCCGCTATGTGATGGCCGCGATCAACGATGCGTTGCTACCGC
>NZ_JBFULO010000210.1:0-6516 GCF_054049855.1 Stenotrophomonas sp. P5_B8
GGCGAAATAAAGGGGGAGGTGGCGGCCGCAGGCCGACGCCGGAGGACATTCGCCGGAAAGGGCATGGGCGCCCAGCGCCCGACCCACCGACGACCGCTTTCGCCACTCAGTAAGCGAACGCCTTGAACACCGGATCGATGTTCTGGTTCCACTCGCCATGGAACAGCGCCAGCTTGCGATCGGCCGGAGTCAGCCCCGAATCGACGATCTCCTGCAGCACCTCCAGGAACTTGCTTTCGTCCTGGCCATCGACGTTGCGCGCCGCGCGCCGCTTGAGCCCGGCCACGGCGATCTTCAGTGCTTCGCGCGACAGATCGAGCACGGTGCCATTGCGGAACGGCAGCTTCAGCCCATGCT
Source organism: Stenotrophomonas sp. P5_B8 (assembly GCF_054049855.1). Classification (NCBI taxonomy): domain Bacteria; kingdom Pseudomonadati; phylum Pseudomonadota; class Gammaproteobacteria; order Lysobacterales; family Lysobacteraceae; genus Stenotrophomonas; species Stenotrophomonas sp. P5_B8. The sequence continues at coordinate 358 of NZ_JBFULO010000210.1, forward strand.
TCGGCACGCCATCGCGCAACACGTTGCGCTCCACCAGGCTGAAATCACGCACCAGGTCCCAGGCCGCATCAAGTGCGGCATCGTCATACAACAGCCCCACCCAGAACGCCGGCAGCGCGCACAGGCGGCTCCACGGTCCGGCATCGGCGCCGCGCATCTCCAGGTACTTCTTCAAGCGCACTTCCGGGAAGGCCGTGGTCATGTGGTCCGACCAGTCGCGCAGGGTCGGCAACTGGCCCGGCAGCGCCGGCAACTTGCCCACCATGAAATCGCGGAAACTCTGCCCGCTGGCATCGTGGTAGGTGCCGTCGCGGTAGGAGAAGTACATCGGCACATCGAGCAGATAGTCCACGTAACGCTCGTAACCGAAGCCGTCTTCGAACACGAAGTCGAGCATGCCGGTGCGATCGTTGTCGGTGTCCGTCCAGATGTGCGAACGGTAGCTCTGGTAGCCGTTCGGCTTGCCTTCGGTGAACGGCGAATCGGCGAACAGCGCCGTGGCGATCGGCTGCAGCGCCAGCGACACGCGGAATTTCTTCACCATGTCCGCTTCGGTGGCGTAATCCAGGTTGACCTGCACCGTGCAGGTACGGGTCATCATGTCCAGGCCGAGCGTACCGACCTTGGGCATGTAGTCGCGCATGATGCGGTAGCGGCCCTTGGGCATCCACGGCATCTCCTCGCGCGTCCACTTGGGCTGGAAGCCCATGCCGAGGAAGCCCAGCTGCAGCTCGCCGGYCACCTGCGCCACTTCGTTGAGATGGGTACCGGTTTCCACGCAGGTGTCATGGATGGTTTCCACCGCCGCGCCGGACAGTTCCAGCTGGCCGGCCGGTTCCAGCGTGACCGAGGCGTTGTCGCGCAGCAGCGCGATGGTGTGGCCGCCTTCCTGCACCGGCGTCCAGCCGAAGCGGGTCAGGCCGTTGAGCAGGGCTTCGATGCCGCGGTCGCCCTCGAACGTCGGCGGACGCAGGTCGTCCAGGCGGAAGCCGAACTTCTCGTGCTCGGTGCCGATGCGCCACTGCGCCTTGGGCTTTTCGCCGGAAGCCAGCGTGGCGACCAGTTCATTTCGGTCGGTGATCGGCGTCTCGGCGACGTGGCTGGGGCTCGACAAGGGGAGGCTCGCAGGATTCTGGTCAGGGCGGGGATGTGGGGTCCGGGCCCCCGCATCGCAAGGGCGCACTATATCGTGGCGTCCCCCACCGTCGTGTCACCGTGACGGTTTTCAGCATCCTATTGAAAAGGGCTTGACCGGCTGCAAGCGCCGCTGCGACGCATTCCGCCCCCGGTCCGGCACACGCCCTAGACTGTGGGCATGAGCCGATCCCGCCATCCCGAAGTCCATCGTTCCGACCGCGTCGGCTGGCTGCGTGCGGCGGTGCTCGGTGCCAATGACGGCATCGTCTCGATCGCCGGGCTGGTGGTCGGCATCGCCGCCAGCGGTGCGAGCGCGTCCACCGTGTTGGCCACCGGCATTGCCGGCACCGTCGCCGGGGCGATGTCGATGGCGGCCGGTGAGTATGTGTCGGTGCAGTCCCAGGCCGATACCGAAGTGGCCGACCTGGCCGTGGAAAAACGCGAACTGCACGAAGACCCGCACAGCGAGCTGGAAGAGCTGGCAGCGATCTACCGCCATCGCGGCCTTACCCCCGAGCTGGCCCAGCAGGTAGCGGTACAGCTGACCGCGCACGACGCGCTGGCCGCACACGCACGCGACGAGCTGGGCATCACCGAAGAACTGCGTGCGCGTCCGCTGCAGGCGGCCCTGGCCTCGGCCGGCGCCTTCGTCAGTGGCGCGGCGCTGCCGGTGCTGACCGCCCTGCTCGCCCCGCACGCCCATGTCGCCCAGATCACCACGGGCGTCACCCTGGCCGGGTTGGGCCTGACCGGTGCGATGGCCGCACGTGCCGGAGGTGCACCCCCGTTGCGCGGCGCGGTGCGGGTCATGTTCTGGGGCGCATTGGCGATGGGCGCGGCAGCGCTTATCGGCCAGTTGTTCGATACTGCGCGGTAATGGATACCCGCGTGCACCCCGATCCGCTGTTGGCCGAGATGGCGAGCTTGGCCGACTGCCAGCGGGCCGACGGCTACGCCTGCATCACCGCGCGCCGCGAGCATGGCGCCTCCTCGGTGGACATCCCGCAACCGCAGCTGGCGATCCTGCTGCAGGGACGCAAGCAGGTATCCACCGCGCAGCAGTCACTCACCTTCGTGCCCGGCGACCTGTTCCTGATCACCCGGCGCTGCCGCATCGACGTGGTCAACATTCCCGATCCGGACTCCGGCGTGTACCTCAGCGCGATCGTGCCGCTGTGCGCCGAGGCGCTGTCAGCCGCGCGCGTGCTGTGGAACGAACCGCTGCCCGAGGCCGGCGACGCGCTGGCGCGGTTGTCGCTGGCCGAGCACGGCGACACCCTGCGGCAATGGCGCAGCGCACTGGAGCAGGCCCGCTACACCGAAGCGCGGCTGGCCTTGGCCGCGCTGGTGCTGGCGTTCTGTCGCCGTGGCCATGGCAGCCTGCTGGTCGCGCCGGAGCCCAGCCTGGGCGAACGCATCCGCGACCTGATCGCCGCCCAACCGGAACGCGACTGGCAATCGCGCGACTTCGAAGACCAGCTCGGCCTGAGCGGTGCCACCCTGCGCCGCCGGCTGGCCAGCGAGCAGTCCAGCGTGCGCGGGTTGATCGCCGATGCGCGGCTGGCGCATGCGATGAACCTGCTCTACACCACGCGCCTGCCGCTCAAGACCGTGGCCGCGCGCGTGGGCTATCGCTCGCTGGGCAGCTTCAACAAGCGCTTCGCCGCCCGTTACGGCCTGGAACCGGGCGCGATCGGCAACAACAGCTGAGCGAGCGGATCGCGCGGCATTCTGAGCGGACCGCGGCAACGCCGTCGCGCAGCATGGAGACATCGCGGCGCTGCCGCCTTGCCCGGAAAGCCCATGTCCCTGCCCCGCGTCCGCACCCTCGCCGCCGCCCTGTTGCTGGCGGCCGCCGCCAGCCCCGCCTTCGCCACCACCACCCACACCCCGCACGAACAGGTGCCCGGTGTGTACCACCAGCAGATCGGCACGCTCCAGGTCACCGCGCTGTTTGATGGCACTGTCGCGCTCGGCCGGCAGGAACTGGTAGGCATCGATGCCGGCAAGGTCACCCGCCTGCTCGACCACAGCTACGTGCCCGAAGACGGCAAGGGCCTGCAGACCGCGGTCAACGCCTACCTGGTGCAGCAGGGCAACCACCTCACCCTGATCGACACCGGCACCGCCACCTGCTTCGGCCCCGGCCTGGGCCAGGTGCTGGGCAACCTGCGCGCGGCCGGCTACGACCCGGCCGAGGTCGACGACGTACTGCTCACCCACGCCCATCCGGACCACCTGTGCGGCCTGCTCGATACCCAGGACAAGGTGGCCTACCCCAATGCCACGGTGTGGCTGTCTGCCGCCGATGCCGCGTACTGGCTCGATCCGGCCAGCGAAACGACCGCGCCGCAGGGCGTGCGCTTTGCCTTCGCGCTGGCGCGCAAGGCGGTAGCCCCCTATGTGGCCACTGGAAAATTGAAGCGCTTCGGCGCAGGAGATGCACTGCCGACCGGCATCACCGCACTGGACAGCCACGGCCACACCATCGGCCACGTGTCCTACCGGATCGACGGCGGCGCCGGCCAGCACCTCTTGGTCTGGGGCGACATCGTGCACTTCCACGCGGTGCAGTTCGCCCAGCCGCAGGCGTCCTACGAGGCCGACAGCGACCGCGCCGCCGCCATCGTCAGCCGGCGCACGATGATGGCGCAGGCCGCGGACCAGGGCTGGTGGGTGGCCGGCGCGCACCTGCCGTTCCCCGGGCTGGGCCATGTGCGGCGCGAGGGTGATGCGTTCGCGTGGGTCCCGGGCGAATACGCACCGTTGCCCACCCGGTAGTGCCGGCCGCTCGCCTACTCCGCTGACACCAATCGCACGCGCACCGCCTGACGGTCAGCCGGTCGGTGCACGCCTACACGGTAGTGCCGGCCGCTGGCCGGCTCCCCTTTCAGCCGGATATACCGGGGCGCCGGCCAGCGGCCAGCGGCCAGCACCACCGGGGTGCAGGTGTTACGCCGTTTCCGGCGCCGGCTTGTTCAACCCCAGCCAGCCACCGATGATCCCGCGGGCCTCGTCCACGCCCTGGCGGGCCGGGCCGGAAAAGGTCTGCACGCTGACCGTATCGCCGAAGGAGGACTGCAGTTCCTTGCGCACCTTCTGCAGGGCGATGCCCTGCTGGCCCCGGCCGAGCTTGTCGGCCTTGGTCAGCAGCGCGTGCGCGGGCAGACCGCGCTGCACCGCATAGGCCAGCATCTGGCGGTCGTAGTCCTTAAGCGGGTGACGGATGTCCATCACCACCACCAGGCCACGCAGCGCCTCGCGGGTGCGGAAGTACTGGTCGATGAAGGCCTGCCAGTGCGCCTGCAGGTCCAGCGGCACCTTGGCGTAGCCGTAACCGGGCAGATCGACCAGCTTGGTCTCCGGGGTGACCTCGAAGAACACCAGCTGCTGGGTGCGGCCGGGGGTCTTGGAGACCCGGGCCAGGCTGTTCTGGCGGGTCAGGGCGTTGAGGGCGCTGGATTTGCCGGCGTTGGAGCGTCCGGCAAAGGCAACTTCGGCCCCGACATCCTCCGGCAATTGCCGGGTGTTGTGGGCCGAAAGCAGATAGTGGGCACGTTCGAGGAGCAATGACATGGGCATAGGATCGCATGTCCGGGCCGGATCCGCGCTGCCGCCGACCGGTTTTGCTGCACCCTGCGTTGACCGTGGCGCGAAAGCGCATGGATAATCGGGTGATCCTCAGCCAGTGCAGCCTGCACTCGCCAGGCCGGTCCACACGGAGCTTCCGCATGCGCCACGCTCGCGTTCTTGCCGTTTCCGCTGTCGCTGTATCCCTGCTGGCCGCCGTTGCGGTCGCCCAGACCTCGATCACCCCGTTGCCTGACAACGGGCCGATCAAGACCGCCTCGCTGGAGGTCGATTTCAGCAAGACCACCTGGGGCGATGCCAAGGCCGGCCAGACCAAGGCCGCCGCCTGCGCCGCCTGCCACTCGGCCGATGGCAATTCCACCGTGGAGATGTACCCCAGCATCGCCGGCCAGAGCGAACGCTACGTGGCCCAGCAGATGGCACTGATCGCCAACGGCCAGCGCACCTCCGGTGCGTCCGCGGCGATGGTGCCCTTCGTGCAGGACCTCACCCCGCAGGACATGCGCGATATCGGTGCATATTTCGCAACGCAGAAGGCCAGCGCCGGGCTTGCCGACGATGGCCTGGTCGGCGACGGTCCCTATGCCGGCAAGAAGTTCTACGAGATCGGGCAGCAGCTGTATCGCGGCGGTGACGCCGAACGCGGCATCCCCGCCTGCATGGCCTGCCACGGTCCCACCGGCGCCGGCAACCCGGGCCCGGCGTATCCGCACATCGGCGGCCAGCACGCCGCATATGTGGCGCGCCGGCTGCAGGAGTACCAGGCCGGCACCACCCAGGAAACCGACAAGGCGCACTTCCAGATCATGGCCAGCATTGCCAAGCAGCTCACCGAACAGGAGATCCAGGCGCTGGGCAGCTACCTGCAGGGCCTGCACAACCGTGCCGACGACGTCGCCGCGGTGACCGCCACGCAACCGGCCAAGGCGCCGTAAGGACCGCTTGGCGGCGCAGTCGCCGCCCCGCCCCCGTGGCGGGTTATGTTCACCGCCACGCCGGCACTGGGCCGGCGTTGTTTTTTCCGATGGAGATGGATGTAGATGACGTTGATGCCCCGCCTGATGCTGTTGCTGCTGGCCCTGAGCCCCCTGACCACCCTGGCCGCCACGCCGATCAAGCTGGTCGAAGGTACCGACTACGAAGTGATCGAAGCGCCCGGCCCGTATGCGCCGCTGGCCAGCAAGATCGAAGTGGTGGAAATCTTCGGCTACACCTGCCCGCACTGCGCGCGCTTCGAGCCGCAGCTGGAAGCCTGGGCGGCCAAGCTGCCCAAGGACGTCCGCTTCACCCCGGTGCCGGCCGCGTTCGGCGGAATCTGGGATTCGTTCGCCCGTGCCTACTTCGCCGCCGACCAGCTGGGCGTGGCCAAGCGCAGCCACCGCGCGATGTTCGAGGCCCTGCATGACAAGCAGACGCTGCCGATGCAGAACG
>NZ_JBFULO010000211.1:0-6478 GCF_054049855.1 Stenotrophomonas sp. P5_B8
ACCCCCCCCACTGATGGATTTCTACGCACATGCTTGAACAGACACTCGATCACCTGCAGCAGCTCGTGTCCTTCGACACGCGCAATCCGCCGCGTGCGATCACCACCGGCGGCATCTTCGATTACCTGCGCGCCCACCTGCCCGGGTTCAACGTGGAGGTGATCGACCATGGCGACGGTGCGGTCAGTCTGTATGCCGTGCGCGGGACGCCGAAGTACCTGTTCAACGTGCACCTGGATACCGTGCCGGACTCGCCGCATTGGAGCGCCGACCCGCACGTGATGCGGCGCGCGGAGGACCGGGTGATCGGCCTGGGCGTGTGCGACATCAAGGGGGCCGCCGCTGCATTGGTGGCCGCTGCCAATGCCAGCGAGGGCGATGCCGCGTTCCTGTTCTCCAGCGACGAGGAAGCCAACGATCCGCGCTGCATCGCTGCGTTCCTGGCGCGCGGCATTCCGTATGAGGCGGTGCTGGTGGCCGAGCCGACCATGAGCGAAGCGGTGCTCGCGCACCGTGGCATCAGCTCGGTGCTGATGCAGTTCAAGGGCCGGGCCGGGCATGCGTCGGGCAAGCAGGATGCGGCCGCCAGTGCGCTGCACCAGGCGATGCGCTGGGGCAACCGCGCGCTGGACCATGTGCAATCGCTGGCGCATGCGCGCTTTGGCGGGCTGACCGGCCTGCGCTTCAACATCGGGCGCGTGGAAGGCGGGATCAAGGCCAACATGATCGCCCCGGCGGCCGAGGTGCGGTTCGGTTTCCGTCCGCTGCCGTCGATGGACATCGACGCGCTGCTGGCCACCTTCGCCGGGTTTGCCGAGCCGGAGGCCGCGGTGTTCACCGAGACCTTCCGTGGCCCGAGCTTCCCGGCCGGTGACATCGCCGAGGCCGAGAACCGCCGCCTGGCCGCGCGTGACGTGGCCGATGCACTGGAAATCCCGATCGGCAACGCGGTGGACTTCTGGACCGAAGCCTCCTTGTTCTCCGCCGGGGGCTACACCACGCTGGTGTACGGCCCGGGCGACATCGCCCAGGCCCACACCGCCGATGAGTTCGTGACGCTGGAACAGCTGCAGCGTTACGCCGCGTCGGTGCACCGCATCATCGCCCAAGGCGCCTGACGCCATGATCCCGTCGTGGCCTGCCACTGACGGTTCCCCCATCGCGGCCCCGGCCGCCTGTGACGATACCGAAATGCCTTCTTCCCAGCCCCACCGCCAGACCCGTCAAACCATCGTGCGCCTGCTCTCCAGCATGGCCAGCGCGAAGGAGATCAGCCAGTACCTCAAGCGTTTTTCGCAGCTGGATGCCAAGCGCTTCGCCGTGGTCAAGGTCGGCGGCGCGGTGCTGCGCGATGATCTGGATGCGCTGACCTCGTCGCTGTCATTCCTGCAGGAAGTGGGGCTGACCCCGATCGTGCTGCACGGTGCCGGTCCGCAGCTGGACGCCGAGCTGTCGGCGGCGGGCATCGTCAAGCAAACCGTCAACGGCCTGCGCGTGACCTCGCCGGAAGGCCTGGCGATCGTGCGCCGGGTGTTCCAGGCGTCCAACCTGCAGCTGGTCGAAGCGCTGCAGCAGAACGGCGCGCGCGCCACCTCCATCACCGGCGGCGTGTTCGAGGCCGAGTACCTGGACCAGGCCACCTACGGCCTGGTCGGTGAAGTGAAGAAGGTCAACCTGGCCCCGATCGAAGCCAGCCTGCGTGCCGGCTCCATCCCGGTGATCACCAGCCTGGGCGAAACCCGCTGCGGGCAGATCCTCAACGTCAACGCCGACTTCGCCGCCAACGAGCTGGTGCAGGAACTGCAGCCGTACAAGATCATCTTCCTCACCGGTACCGGCGGCCTGCTCGACGAAGAAGGCAAGGTGATCGACTCGATCAACCTGTCCACCGAGTACGACCAGCTCATGCAGCAGCCGTGGATCCACGGCGGCATGCGGGTCAAGATCGAACAGATCAAGGACCTGCTCGATCGCCTGCCGCTGGAGTCCTCGGTGTCGATCACCCGCCCGGCGGATCTGGCCAAGGAACTGTTCACCCACAAGGGCTCGGGCACGCTGGTGCGCAAGGGCGAGAAGGTGCTGCGCGCCACCGCGTGGAGCGAACTTGACCTGCCGCGGCTGAAGCAGCTGATCGAATCCAGCTTCGGGCGTACGCTGGTGCCCGACTACTTCGACCGCACCAAACTGCTGCGCGCCTACGTCAGCGAGAACTACCGCGCCGCCGTGATCCTCACCGACGAAGCCGAAGGTGTGTACCTGGACAAGTTCGCGGTGCTCGATGACGCCCAGGGCGAAGGCCTTGGCCGGGCGGTGTGGAATGTCATGCTGGATGAAACCCCGCAGCTGTTCTGGCGTTCGCGCAACGGCAACCCGATCAACCACTTCTACTACGCCGAATCCGACGGGTGCTACAAGCAGGGYACCTGGAAGGTGTTCTGGTTCGGCGCCGATGGTTTCGAGCGGATCCGCACCTACGTTGAACACTGCGCAACCCGCACCCCGAGCCTGGAGGGCTGAACCCCATGAATCACGCCGATTGGACCAAGGTGCCCACACTTGCCGGCACGCACGCCCGGCTGGAGCCGCTGCAGATGGCGCACATCGACGGTCTGCGCGGCGCGCTGGGCGACGGTGCGCTGTCCCGGCTCTGGTACACCCAGGTGCCGAGCGCCAAAACCATGACCGCCTACGTGCAGGCTGCGCTGCAGGCGCAGGCCGAGGGCAAGGTATTGCCGTTCGCGGTCCTCAACGCTGCCGATGAAGTGGTCGGCACCACCCGTTATTACGGGATGGAAGAGGACGTGCCCCGGCTGAGCATCGGCTACACCTGGTATGGCGAGGCCGCCCAGCGCACCGGCGTCAACACCGAAACCAAGCTGATGCTGCTCACCCATGCCTTCGAGCGGCTGAACTGCCTGAGCGTGGTGTTCGAGACCAGCTGGTTCAATGTCGCCTCGCGCACGGCGATCGCGCGGTTGGGCGCAAAGCAGGACGGCGTGCTGCGCAACCACAAGCGCCACCCCGATGGCACCCCGCGCGACACCGTGATCTTCTCCATCATCGACGCGGAATGGCAGGGCGTGAAGCGCCACCTGCAGCACCGCCTGGACGCACACGCATGAGCACCACGACCTTCTCCGTCGGCATCGTCGGCGCCCGCGGCCACACCGGCGCCGAGCTGATCAAGCTGATCGCCGCGCACCCGAACCTGACGCTGGGCTTTGTATCCTCGCGTGAGCTTGCGGGCCAGCGCGTGGCCGACCACCACACCGACTGGCAGGGCGACCTGCAGTTCGAAAACCTGGACGCCGACGCGGTCGCGGCCAAGGGCGTGGACGCGGTGATCCTGGCATTGCCCAATGGCCTGTCCGCACCGTTCGTCACCGCGCTCGATGCGGCCAGGCCGGACACGGTGATCGTCGACCTGTCGGCCGACCACCGCTTCGAAGGCAGCTGGTACTACGGCCTGCCCGAACTGACCCGGGGCGATTACCTGGGTCAGAAGCACATCAGCAACCCGGGCTGCTATGCCACCGCGATGCAGCTGGCGATCAGCCCGCTGCTCAAGCAGCTGGCCGGCCCGCCCCAGTGCTTCGGCGTGTCCGGGTACTCCGGCGCCGGCACCACCGCATCGGACAAGAACAACCCCGAACTGCTGCGCGACAACCTGATGCCGTACGCGCTCACCAACCACGTGCACGAACGCGAAGTGACCGCGCACCTGCGCGTGCCGGTCGAGTTCATGCCGCACGTGGCGCCGCATTTCCGTGGCATCACCATGACCRTCAACCTGTGGTTGAACGAGACGGTCAAGCGCGAGGACGTGATCGCCCTGTACCAGGCGTACTACGCCCATGAGGCGCTCATCGAAGTGCTCGACGAAGCTCCGTGGGTCAGCCGCATCGCCGGCCGCCACGGCGTGCAGATCGGTGGCTTCGACGTGGCCCCGGGCGGCAAGCGCGTGGTGGTGGTTGCCACCCTGGACAACCTGCTCAAGGGGGCGGCCACCCAGGCCATGCAGAACCTCAACCTGGCGCTGGGCCTGGACGAATTGGCCTCGATCCCGCACTGAACCCTCTCCGCTGCGCACCCGACCACGGTGCGCGCGTACAACCCGGCGGAGYGATTCCGCCTACGGAGCAAGACATGGCAGACCTTCTGTGGCAGAAGCCCGGCGTGGCGGTKGACGCCAAGATCCAGACCTTCCTGGCGGGCGATGATGTGATCCTGGATCGCGCGTTCTTCCTGTATGACGTTGCCGCCAGCAAGGCGCACGCGCAGGGCCTGCAGCACATCGGCATCCTCTCCACCGATGAACTGGATGGCCTGCAGCGCGAGCTGGACGTGTTGGCCGAGGACTTCCGCAGCGGCACGTTCGTGCTCGACGAGCGTTTCGAGGACTGCCACTCGGCGATCGAAGCCCGCCTGACCGAGCGCCTCGGCGATGCCGGCCGTAAGATCCACACCGGCCGCAGCCGCAACGACCAGATCCTGGTCGCCACCCGGTTGTGGCTGAAGGACAAGCTGCAGCAGGTGGCCGGCCTGAGCCGCGAGATCGCCAAGGTCGCGCTCGACCGTGCCGAGGCCGAGAAAGACCTGCCGGTGCCCGGCTACACGCACATCCAGCGCGCCGTGGTGTCCTCGGCGGGCATGTGGTGGGCCGGCTGGGCCGAGGCCTTCATCGACAACGCCATCCGCGCGCACGATACCTTCAACCTCATCGATGCCAATCCGCTCGGCACCGCCGCCGGTTACGGCGTGAACCTGCCGCTGGATCGCGCGCACACCACCGAGGCACTCGGTTTTGCGCGCATGCAGATCTCGCCGATCTATGCGCAGCTCTCGCGCGGCAAGTTCGAGCTGGCCGCGCTGGAAGCACTCGGTGGGGCCACCCTGGACCTGCGCCGCATCGCGTGGGATCTGTCGCTGTTCACCAGTGGTGAGTTCGGTTTCGTGGCGCTGCCGGCGCAATACACCACCGGCAGTTCGATCATGCCCAACAAGCGCAACCCGGACGTGATCGAACTGATGCGCGCCACCCACGCCAGCGTGGCCGCCGCGCGCACCGAGATCGAGCAGCTGCTGTCGCTGCCGTCCGGGTACCACCGCGATCTGCAGAGCAGCAAGGGCGCGATCTTCCACGGCTTCGGCCGCGGCCTGGCCGCGCTGGAACTGCTGCCGGCGCTGCTGGCCAACCTGGAATGGCGTGACGACAAGCTGCGTGCAGCGATCGACTCGGGCATGTACGCCACCGATGTGGCCGTGGAAGCGGCCGTGGCCGGTGTGCCGTTCCGTGAGGCCTACAAAGCGGCTGCAGCGGCAGCGGACACGGCCGGACAGGGGCGCACGCCCGAAGGCAGCCTGGCCGCGCGCGTGTCGCCCGGTGCGGCCGCCGACCTGCGGCTGGACGAGCTGGGCGCCCGCTGGGCCGCACTGGTGTAATCACGACGGCGACCGCGAGGTCGCCGTTTCTTCATCGACGTGCCGGGCGTTGCCCGGCGAAAAGGAAGCCCCAWGAAAACCTGTTACCTGGTCCTGGTGAAGCGCACTCCGGCCTTCAGCGATGATGTCGGTGCCGAACACGTTCGTTTCCTCGATGAGCTGCGCGCCCGCGGACAGCTGCTGCTGACCGGCGGCTTCAGCGACAAGAGYGGCGGTGCCTACGTGCTGCAGGACGTGCCCGATCTGGCCGCCGCGCAGGCGCTGGTGGACACCGACCCGCTGCTGGTGCGCGGCAGCGCCACCGCCAGCATCCACGAATGGAACACCCGCTGAGGCCTGCCCACCGATGACCCCGACCGTGCAATCGCCGTTTCCCGAACAGGCCGTGCCGCAGTGGAAGCGTGCCGTGCTCAAGGTGGGCAGCAGTCTGCTGGCCGCCGATGGCGGCGGTCTGTCGCCGCGCCACGCGCTGGGACTGGCGCAGTTCGTGTCGGCCAATGTACTGGCCGGGCGCGAGGTGGTGATCGTCTCCTCCGGCGCAGTCGCCGCGGGACGCGCGATCGTGCCGCGTGCGCTGGAAGCCGGCGCGGCGATGGCTGCCCGCCAGGCGCTGGCCGCGCTGGGCCAGGCGCAGTTGATCGGGCTGTGGCAGCGCTTCTTCGAGCGTCCGGTGGCGCAGGTGCTGCTCACCCACGACGACCTGCGCAACCGTCGCCGCTACCTCAATGCGCGCGCCACCCTCAACGAACTGCTGCGCCTCGGCGCGCTGCCGGTGGTGAATGAGAATGACACCGTGTCGGTGGATGAGCTCAAGCTCGGCGACAACGACAACCTTGCCGCGACCGTGGCGGCGTTGATCGATGCGGACGTGCTGTTCATCGCCACCGATATCGATGGCCTGTACAGCAACGACCCGCGCCGCGACCCGCAGGCGCGCCCGATCCATGACGTGCCCCAACTCACCGGCGAGGTGCTGGCGATGGCCGGTGGCGCCGGCAGCGGGGCCGGTACCGGCGGTATGCACACCAAGCTGGAG
>NZ_JBFULO010000212.1:0-6440 GCF_054049855.1 Stenotrophomonas sp. P5_B8
GTCCCAGCCCATCCCGGATCGGGCAAGCCGMAACCGCACATACGACAACGGCAGGCCGCATGCGCGTACCCGCCGTTGCATCTACGTCCTGCCTGCTGGCACGGCGACGTCAGGCCGCAGACCGCATCGGCTCTTCGACATCACGCGGTACGCTGGTGCGCGTGCGCTCACCGCGACGCTGCACGAAGATCTGCCGGCGATAACGTGCCGGGGTCACCCCGACGATACGCAGGAACAGACGGCGGAATGCGCTCTGGTCGGAATAGCCAACCGCCCACGACACTTCATCCACTACCCCGCCGGCCTGCAGCAACAACTGCGCCTTGGCGATGCGCAGGCGCTGGCAGTACTCGATCGGACGCAGCCCGGTGGCCTTGAGGAAACGCCGCTGCAGGGTGCGCGGCTCCAGCCCGGAGGAGTCGCAGATGTCCTGCAGCGTCACCCCGCGCGCGGCGATGGTATGCAGCCAGCGCTGCGCCTTGAGGATGCAGCGGTCACCATGGGCGAAGTTGGGACTGAAGCGTTCCAGGTCGTCCTGCACCGCGCGCGGGATCACCAGTTGCAGCTGCGCGATCGCCTCGGCCATCACGCTCTGTCCGTACACCCGCGCAAGCAGCCGCAGGCTGAGGTACTTCCACGCATCCACGCCGGACGCACTGAGCAGGTCGCCGTCATCGACCAGGGCACGATCACCCTGCAACCAGCTCGGGACCATCGAGGCCAGCGAGGGGCAACGCGCCACGTCCGGCAGGCTCACCGTGCGTCCGGCCAACACGCCGCTGGCGGCCATCAGCAGCCCGCCTTCATCGCAGCCGGCCAGCACGCTTCCGCCATCGTGGCAGTCGCGAAGCCACGCCAGCATGCGCTCATCCGGCGGCGCCAGCGGCCAGCTCGGCTCATTGCCGGGCACGACCACGATCGCTGGCGGCGCATCACCGAACAGCTCGGCACCGGCGACCCGCTGCACACCCCGGCTGGACAGCGTCCACCGGGTGACCAGCATCCGCGCACCCTGGCGCTTGACGGCCGCAGCCGTGCGGTTGCAGCGCTGCGCCAGTTCGGACAGCACAGGCGCCGCTGCCCTCAGGCTGCCGGGGTACTCGAGCACGGCCACTTCCATCAGGACCGGCGATGCGCTCTTGGGGACAGTCGACAGGGGGGTGAAGGGTGCATCCATGGGCAAGCTCCTCAAGCAAGATCTGTAACCAGCGAAACCCACGTGGGACAAGGGATTTCCGCGAATCTGATCGAGCCTACGGAGGCGGCGGCGCGGCGGCTATGAAACTAGTTGTATTTTTCGGTCCAGGCGCGACATCGGCAGGCTGCCCTTCAGCAACCCTTGACTCTTGACCAGACTCCAGGGTTTACGCTGCGCCCAGCTCTTCAACGAGGTGGACATGAACATAGGACAGCTCGCACGCGAATCCGGCGTGCCGATCGACACCGTGCGCTATTACGAGCGCCAGCACCTGCTGCCCACCGCGCGCCGCAGCGCGGGCGGCTACCGGGTCTTCGACGGCAACGACCTGACCCGGCTGCAGTTCATCCGGCGCGCCAAGGCCCTGGGCTTCACCCTGGAAGAAATCGGTGAACTGCTCAGCCTGAGCGACCAGCGCGGCAAGGACATGGGCCAGGTGCGCGACAGCGCCGTGCACAAGCTGGCCGACATCGAACAACGCATCGTCGAGCTGCAGCGCATGCACGGCGCGCTCAAGCAACTGGTCGACGCCTGCCCCGGCCACGGCGAGCTCGCGCAATGCCCGATTCTTGCCGCCCTGACGGAGTCCCGCCCATGAACCATGACCACCGCCACGGCGGCAGCAGTTGCTGCAGCAGCACGCCGGCGCCCGCCCCGGTCCCGGCACACGGCAACCGCTGCTGCGGCAGCAAGCCACCTGGCGACGCGCAGACCGTCAAGGATCTGGTCTGCGGCATGGACGTGGATCCGGCCACCACGGCCCATCATGCCCGCCACGACGGCAGCGACTACCCCTTCTGCAGCGATGGCTGCCGCCGCAAATTCATCACCGACCCACAGCGCTATCTCGATCCGTCATCGCATGTGGCCGCGCCGGTTCCGGCCGGCACGCTCTACACCTGCCCGATGGACCCGCAGATCGTGCAGGAAGGCCCCGGCACCTGCCCCATCTGCGGCATGGCGCTGGAACCGATGATGCCCAGCCTGGACGAGGGCGAGAATCCCGAACTGACCGACTTCCGCCGCCGCTTCTGGTGGAGCCTGCCGCTGAGCGTGGCCACCATGGCGTTGGCGATGCTGGCGATGACGCCCTTGTTGCGCGGCCTGTCGCCCGACCTGCGGGTGTGGATCGAACTGGCGCTGGCCACCCCGGTGGTGCTGTGGGCCGGTTGGCCGTTCCTGCAGCGCTGGGCGCAGTCCATCGGCAACCGAAGTCCGAACATGTGGACCCTGATCGGCACCGGCGTGCTGGCTGCCTACGGCTACAGCGTGGTCGCCACGATCGCGCCGGACCTGTTCCCCGCTTCCTTCCGCCAGCACGGCCATGTCGGGGTGTACTTCGAAGCGGCCGCAGTGATCATCTCGCTGACCCTGCTGGGCCAGTTGATGGAACTGCGCGCGCGTGACAAGACCTCGGCGGCGATCAAGGCGCTGCTCGGTCTGGCCCCGAAGACCGCTCGGGTACTGCGCGAGGATGGCCACGAGGAAGATGTCGACATCGGCCAACTGCAACCGGGCGATCGCCTGCGCGTGCGCCCCGGCGAAAAGGTGCCSGTTGACGGCACCGTGCTGGAAGGCCGCTCCTCCATCGACGAATCGATGCTCACCGGTGAAGCGGTGCCGGTCGGCAAGGGCGTCGGCGACAGCGTGATCGGCGCCACCCTCAACGGCACCGGCAGCCTGGTGATCCGCGCCGACCGCCTGGGCGATGACAGCATGCTCGCGCAGATCGTGCAGCTGGTGGCGCAGGCCCAGCGCTCGCGCGCACCGATGCAGCGCCTGGCCGACAGGGTCGCTTACTGGTTCGTGCTGGCGGTGCTGCTGGCCGCGGTGCTGACGTTCTTCGGCTGGGGCCTGTTCGGACCGGAACCGTCGTGGACCCATGGCGTGCTCAGTGCGGTGGCCGTGCTGATCATCGCCTGCCCGTGTGCGCTGGGACTGGCCACGCCGATGTCGATCATGGTCGCCACCGGTCGGGCCGCGCAGCACGGCGTACTGTTCCGCGACGCCGAAGCAATCGAGGCGCTGCGCCAGATCGATACGCTGGTGGTGGACAAGACCGGCACGCTGACCGAAGGCCGACCGCAGTTCCGCGACGTACAGGCCGTCGCCCCGTTCGCCGTCAATGAGGTGCTGCAGTGGGCGGCGAGCCTCGACCAGGGCAGCGAACATCCGCTGGCCGCGGCCATCGTGGCCGAAGCCAGGCAACGCGGCGTGCCGTTGTCGCCGGTGGCGGCGTTCGATTCGCTGACCGGCATGGGTGTGCGTGGCAGCGTGGACGGCAAGCCGATGCTGCTGGGCAACGCAGCGCTGATGCAGGAACAGGGTATCGCGCTGGACGCCCTGCGTGAGCATGCCGCAGGCCTGCGTCGCGCCGCTGCCAGCGTGATGTACCTGGCCGTCGATGGACAGCTTGCCGGGCTGCTTGCGGTGGCCGATCCGATCAAGGCATCCACCGCCGAGGCAATCGCGGCGCTGCATCGCGACGGTCTGCGCATCGTGATGGCCAGCGGCGACGGCATCGCCACCGCCGAAGCGGTCGCGCGCGAACTCGGGTTGGACGAGGTGCACGGTGAAATGCGCCCGGCCGACAAGGCCGCGCTGATCCGAACGCTGCAGGCGCAGGGACGCAAGGTGGCGATGGCCGGCGACGGCATCAACGATGCACCTGCACTGGCCACGGCCGATGTCGGCATCGCGATGGGCAATGGCACCGACGTGGCGATGTCCAGCGCGCAGGTCACGCTGGTCAAGGGCGACCTGTGCGGGATCCTGCGTGCACGCCAGCTGTCCACCGCCAGCGTGCGCAACATGCGCCAGAACCTGGGCTTCGCCTTCCTCTACAACGGGCTCGGCATTCCGGTCGCGGCCGGCCTGCTGTATCCGCTTGGGATCACGTTGTCGCCGATGCTGGCGGCCGTGGCGATGAGCTTGAGTTCGGTGTCGGTGATCAGCAACGCGTTGCGTCTGCGTCATCAACGTTTGCCGAGTGCATGAAATGCGATTTTTCGCTTGCCAATCCAAAACGCCATCGCTATGATTCCGCTCCTCACGACGTGGGGCCATAGCTCAGCTGGGAGAGCGCCTGCATGGCATGCAGGAGGTCGGCGGTTCGATCCCGCCTGGCTCCACCACTTCTYCGGACACAGGCCGTCCGACAGAAGCCAAAATTCGGTTTAACGCGTCCCCATCGTCTAGAGGCCTAGGACATCACCCTTTCACGGTGGCGACCGGGGTTCGAATCCCCGTGGGGACGCCAGCTTCAAACAAACAGCCCTGACTTCGGTCGGGGCTTTTTGTTTTCAGCCGATGACCTTGGCCATCCCCACCGATCGCGGCGCGGTTTCCACGAACCCGAACTGCGCATACAGGGCATTGGCCTGCCCGTCGGCGATCAGGCTCACATACGCGCCCACCGCATTGGCGTGCAGCCACTGATCCAGCTGCTGCATCACCGCCTTGCCCAGCCCCCTGCCCTGCCATTGCGGCAGCACCGCGATATCCACCACCTGCAGGAAACACCCGCGATCGCCGATCAGCCGGCCCATCGCCAGCAGGCGTTCGCCGTCGCGGATACTCACCCCGAACACCGTATTGGGCAGGCCCACCGTGGCCGCCGCCAGCGACTTCGGGCTCAGCCCGGCCAGCACCCGCAGTTCACGGTATTCGGCAACGCTGGGCGGATGGGGGAAACACTGCAGGCCATCAGGCAGGGACATGGCGGAACGCACTCCGGTGAATGGACCATCAGCATGCACCTTCCCTTTCTCATCGGGTGCGACCAATCGCCTTATCCTGTGCGCATGTGCTACTCCGCCCAGATCCGCGCCGATTACACCAAGCTGGTCCGCGAGTACGGGGCCATGATGTCGCTGGACGAATTCGCCCAGCTCTACGCCCACGACGCCGGCAAGCAGCGCCCCAAGACGCCCAAGGCCATGGACGATGGCTTTGCCGGTGCGCGCACCGCCCAGGGCCAGGACATCGTGGCGAAGATCCAGCAGTGGCACGCCGAGGAAATGCAGACCCTCGACCAGGAGATCCGCCTGCAAAGCGCCCGCCTCACTGCGGCCGAAGCTGCCCTGGCCGCCCGCCCGACGCAGAAGGCCCGCAACGAGGCGCGCATCGCCGGCAACCGGGTCGAACGCGCGCAAGCGCGCCTGGATGACCTGCGCCGCAGCGGGTTGCTACCGCGCGACAGCCGCATCTTCCCCGGCGTATACGCACCGGTGATCGTGTCCGAACACGGCCAGCGCGTGATCAAGCCGATGCGCTACCAATGCCGCCTGCCGGACAAGCCAGCGCGTAACGACACCCTCTACCCCGGCACCTACAACGCGCGCCGCGACAGCCTGGAGCCCTACTGGAAGAGCGCCTTCGGACATCGCCACGGCGTAGTGGTGGTGCAGTCGTTCTACGAGCATGTGCCGCGCCA
Source organism: Stenotrophomonas sp. P5_B8 (assembly GCF_054049855.1). Taxonomy (NCBI): domain Bacteria; kingdom Pseudomonadati; phylum Pseudomonadota; class Gammaproteobacteria; order Lysobacterales; family Lysobacteraceae; genus Stenotrophomonas; species Stenotrophomonas sp. P5_B8. Next base: position 5,634 of record NZ_JBFULO010000212.1, read on the forward strand.
CGCGCTGGAGCAGCGCGCACTGGCGCCCGGCGAGAAGCCGGGTAACGTCGTCCTGGAATTTCGACCGCAGCCACCGCGCGATCTTTTGATCGCCTGCCTGTGGTCGGAGTGGGAAGGTCCGGAAGGACGCCTGCTATCGTTCGCCGCGATCACCGATGAACCGCCGCGCGACGTCGCTGCGGCCGGCCACGACCGCTGCATCGTGCCGATCCGGCCGGAATACCTGGATGCGTGGCTCAATCCGGACCCACAGGACCTGGCCGCGCTTTACCGCATCCTGGACGACCGCGAACCGGTCGACCTGGCGCACACCGAAGCGGCCTGAGCCGCCGCGATCAGCTGGCGACCGAGGCGCCCTGCAGCGCGCGGGCCAATGCCGCAATCAACTCGGCGGTCAGGTACGGTTTGCTCAACACCACCCCCGCACGCAGCGCCGCCGGCAGATGATCCGGGGCCATGCCGGTGGTCAGCACGAACGGAATCCCGCGCGCACTCAGTGCCTCGGCGACGGCTTCACTCGTTTCATTATTGGCCAGCCGGTAATCCAGCAACGCCACCTGCGGCTCGCTTGTGCCCAGCAGGCGCAATGACTCGGCAACCGAGGCGGCAAGGCCCACGACAACGGCGCCGGACTGTGCCAGCTGCATCTGCAGCAGCGCCGCGCTCATCTCGTCGTTCTCCACCACCAGTACGCGCAGATCCTGCAACGTGCTCATTCCGGCTCCCTGTATGGTTCAGCGCGATGAGTATAGCGTGCCGGTCCGATGACGCCGACATGCGGTCTGAAGCATTCAGGCCTCCCCAGAC
>NZ_JBFULO010000213.1:0-6423 GCF_054049855.1 Stenotrophomonas sp. P5_B8
GACAAAAGGGGGCACGCACAGTAGCAGTTGCGCGTGCAGCCTTTGTCGACGACCGGGCCCTGCGACGCTGCCGCAGGCTCAATCCAGGAACAGATCGGGCAGCAGCGGTCGCGACGGATCCACCGCGTAGCCGCTCAGGTCGGTGATACCGGCCTGCGCCAGTACCTCGTCATCAAGCAGGAACTGCCCGCTGAAACCGGCCGCATCGCGGGTCAGCACCGCGTGCGCGGCATCGGCCAGGATCTGCGGCGTGCGGCAGCCGTTGATATCCACGCCGGGAATCATGTTGACCGCATCGGTGGCGATGATCGTGCGTGGCCACAACGCGTTGACCGCCACGCCCTGGGGCCCGAACTCGGCGGCCAGGCCCAGGGTGACGAAGCTCATGCCCATCTTGGCCAGCGTGTAGCCGGTATGCGGACCCCACCATTTCGGGTCCAGGCTTGGCGGCGGCGCCAGGGTGAGGATGTGCGGGTTGGGCGCCTGCAGCAGATATGGCAGGCAGGCCTGCGCGCACAGGAAGCTGCCGCGCGAATTGACCTGCTGCATCAGGTCGAAGCGCTTCATCGGGGTATCCAGCGTGCCACGCAGCCAGATCGCGCTGGCGTTGTTGACCAGAATGTCGATGCCGCCAAAGGTGTCCACCGTCGCGGCGACCGCCGCGCGCACCTGGTCTTCCTCGCGGATGTCGCACTTCAGTGCCAGGCCCTGGCCACCGGCAGCGGTGACTGCTTCGACGGCGCTGTGGATGGTGCCGGGCAGCTTCGGATTGGGCACCGCCGATTTGGCCGCGATGGCCACGTTGGCACCGTCGCGCGCCGCGCGCAGGGCGATGGCCAGGCCGATGCCGCGCGAGGCGCCGGTAATGAAGAGGGTCTTGCCTTGCAGACTGGCCATTGTCCGTTGCTCCTGCGCAATCGTTGATGGGGCAGTATGCCGCGCCCACGCAGAGTTCACCGCTTCTTGACGATAGTGTCCTCCGGTCACCGCTGCGAGGTACTTGCCATGCGCCGTTCCCGTTGCCTGCTGCCTGTCCTAGGCCTGCTCCTGATGACCACGGCCTGCCAGGGCGATTCCTCCGCTCCTGCCCCGATCATGTCCAACGGCGCGACTGCCGCCGCCCCAACGCCGCCTGCCGACGGCGCAGTGCGCTGGAGCCGGGCGGTGGTATGGAGTGGCGATCTGAACAGCTGTCGCCAGGGCGAGGCCGCCGCGTCCCGCGACTGCCTGATCAAGGCGATGCAGAGCGGTGGCGCCGGCCCCGATGCAGTGCGTGCCGCCGAGCAGCTGTCCAGTGGCGGCGAACTTGCCTTCGTTACCGCCTGGCATGAACACGACGGCATCGGCGTGGCCACGGTGGCGTATCCGTTCCGCGCCAACACCAATGAAGGCACGCGCCTCATCGATGCAAGCGGCACGCGCATCGATGTGGACACCGTGCAATGGGACGATGCCCTGCGTGCCGATCCCGGCGTGCAGGCGCTGTTGCAGGCCCATCCGCAGGCGACGCCCTTCGCACCGGCGCAGGCGGCTGGCAGCACGCCGCTGGACGGCGGCGGCGTCCGTCTGCTGTATCGCACGCCGCTGCGTGACTGCCACGCCTGCGCCAACGAAGGGCAACTGCAGATCGGCTATGACTTTGATGCCAAGCGAAATTTCATCGGTCAGCAGGTGGTGCCGGTGACACCGTGAAGTGGCGTCACCCCGCGTAGGTGCGTACCTGCCGCCGCAACAGACGCGGCACGATCCATCGATGCACCGGCGCGACCGGCAGCATGTACAGCCGCCCAAACGCGTTATGGGTGTGCACCACCGTGGCGATCTCCAGCAGATCGCCACGCCATTGCAGCGCCAGCTGCACGCGCAGGTGGCGGTCGTCATCTTCCAGCACGATCGCATCGGGCGTGCACAGCTGCACGGTGAAGATGCCGAGCCGGTCACCCGGCCGTGGATCAACGCTGTCGGGCACCGCACGCAGCGAGCCCAAATCCTTCATGCCGAGCAGGCGCATGCCGCCGTTGCGTATGGCCATCAGCCCATCGAACCAGCCCGGCACCGTCGCGGCCATGTCCTGGTAGGCCTGCAACGCCGAACGTCGCGCGCGCGGCGCTGCCGCCTGGCAGGCGTGTACGAAGTCGGCGCCGGGCAGCTGCGCAGGCAGCACGTTGCCGGCGTCCAGCGGCACCACGCTCACCCCCGGCGTCCTCACGGCTTGGGGCCCTGCCCCTCGTTGTCTTCCCAGTGCAGGATCTTCCGCGTAACGAAGCGGTACACCGGCTTGCCGGTACGGAACCACAGATCGCGCACCCACGAGGTGCGCTTGAGCAGGCGCTTCTCGACCGGGGTGAGCTGTTCACGACAGTACATGCGCTTGTGCTTGAGCAGGTGGCGCAGATCTTCGCGCGCCAGCAGGCGCATCCAGCGCGAGCGCGGGTTGCCGATCACCGCCAGCTGGAAATCGATCAGGGCCGGCGAACCGTCCTCGCGCACCAGCCAGTTGGCTTCCTTGGCCAGGTCGTTGTGCGCGATGCCATGCCGATGCACGCGCTGCAACAACCGACGCGCGGCACGGAAGTAGGCCAGGTCGCCGCGCGGCGGGCGCTGGTACATCGCATCGCCGGCCATGAAGCTGCGGTCCAGCCAGCGGCCGTTCCAGGCCAGTAGCGCCGGAGTGTCGGCCATGCCGTCCAGGTGCGCCAGCGCGCGCGCTTCACGCCGGGCCAGCCACCACGCCGGCAGCCGCAGCCACCACGGGGTGGCCTCCAGGTCGCGGCGGACAAAACGATGGCCGTCCTGCTCGATCAGCAGGATGCGGCCGAAGCTGTCGGCTTTGAGGGCGTGCGGGGCGGGATCGGGGGCGCGGTTCATCGCGCCATTCTAGGCGCGTGATCGCCTGCGATCACTGCAGATGTCCGACATTGACCGGCCTTGGCCGGCAGTCAGTCACCTTCACACCTCTATAATCGGGCGATGGACTCGTCATGGATCGATGCCACGCTTGCGTGGATCTCAGCTCACCCCGTGCTTGCCGGTGCGGTCATCTTCCTCATTGCCTTCTGCGATGCGGTCATCGTGCTGGGCGCGATCGTGCCGGCGTTGCCGCTGCTGTTCGCGGTGGGCGTGTTCATCGGCCTTGGCCAGATTTCCGGTCCCTATGCGGTGGCGTGCGCGGCGCTGGGCGCCTTCGCTGGCGATGGCCTGAGTTACTGGGTGGGCCGGCGCTGGGGCGATCGTCTGCGGGGTTTCTGGCCTTTCAGCAAATACCCGCAGCTGCTCGACCGCGGCGAGACGATGTTCCGCCGCAATGCTTTCAAGAGCATCCTGGTGGCGCGGTATGTCGGCGCGATCCGTCCCTTCGTGCCGGCCATCGCCGGCATGATGAACATGCCGATGTCGCGCTACATCCAGGCCAGTGGCATCGCCAGTCTGTCGTGGGCGGTGCTGTTCCTGGCCCCGGGCTGGGTGCTGGGCGAGGCCTACGACACGGTCGCGGCGGTCGCCGGCCGGCTGGTGATGGTGCTGGGCCTGGTCGCCGTGGTGATGGGCGCGGTCTGGGCGATCGTGCTGTACAGCTATCGCTGGTCGGCCTCGCGCATGGACAGCTGGCTGGCCACGCTGCTGCGCTGGTCGCAGCGCCATCCCACCCTGGGCCGCTATTCGGTGTCGGTGTTCGATCCGCAGCGGCGTGAATCGGTGCCGCTGGCGATGCTGGCCCTGATGCTGCTGTTGCTGGGCTGGTGCTGGTTCGCGCTGTTGATGGCGGTGGTCGCCCACGGCGAACCGCTCCGCCTGGACCTGGCCGTGCACGACGCCATGTTGGCGCTGCGCAACCCGTTGGCCGACTACCCGATGGCTGCACTGGCCTCGCTCGGCGCGTGGCAGGTGCTGCTGCCGGCCACCGCCGCCGGCATGGGGTACCTGGTCTGGCGTCGACGCTGGATGGCCGCCGCGCATTGGCTGGCCGCACTGGCCTTCGGCCTGGCACTGTGCAAGCTGCTCGGGGCCACCGTGCACGTGGTGCGCCCGCCCGATGCCAGCAGTGGCTTCGGCTTTCCGTCGGTGTCGGTGACCATGGCCACCATCACCTTCGGCTTCTTCGCGGTGTTGATCGCGCGCGAGCTGCCCGGGCGCACGCGCGTGTGGCCGTACCTGTTGTCGGGCATCATCGTCAGCCYGATCGGCTTTGCGCGTATCTATCTGGGCGCGCATTGGCTGAGCGATGTGATCGGCGGCATGCTGTTCGGCATTTTCTGGCTGCTGGTGCTGGGCATCGCGTACCGCCGCCGCTTCAACCGGTCGTTCTGGGTCAAGCCGGTGGCGTGGCTGTTCTACGGCGTCTTCGCGATCAGCGCGCTGTGGTATGCGCCGCGCAACATTCCGGTCAAGCTCGCCCGCTTCGAACCGGCGCAACCGGCGCCGGTGGACATGGCCTCCACCGCCTGGTGGCAGGACGACTGGAAGCAGCTCCCGTCGCGTCGCAACGAGTTCGACGATGACCAGCGCTGGCCGCTGGACGTGCAGGTGGCCGGGCCGCTGGCGCCGCTGCAGCAGCGCCTGGAACGCCAGGGCTGGCGGGTGCAGCCGCAGGCCGGTTGGCAACAGGCGCTGCTGATGCTGGACAAATCGGCCAAGCCGGAGGAAGTGCCGGTGCTGCCGGCGACGCTGGATACTCAAGTCGAATCGCTGCTGATGCTGCGCGCGGGCAACGCACCCAACGAGATCTTCGCGTTGCGGCTGTGGCCGGCACCGGCACGCCTGCAGCCGGGCGATGCGCCGTTGTGGTTGGGCAGCGCGCAGACGCTGCACTACCAGCAGCATTTCCACCTGATCGGGATGTGGCGCCCGCTGCGCGGCATCGACCCATCGTTGAACGCGGTGCGCGAGGCGCTCGATGGCCTGCCGCAGCAGGTGGACACCCATCCGGAAACGCAGATGCCGGTGCTGCGGGTGCGTACGCCAGCGGCGGAGTAATCCACGCGTCGTTCGGGCGCGTTCGCGCCGACCAGCACGGCGAACGCATCAACGCAGCCGGCGACGCCTTCGATCGCCGCTCATGCCCTCGGTGAACGTTGCGCGGTCATCGGTGGTCGATCGGGATGCGACCCTACCGCTGCGCTCGGATGGAGCACGTCGCTCGGCCCTTACGGCATCCAGCCCAGCAGGTCTTCCAGTCGTTGATGCGGGTCATCGTGCTGCAGCAGCTGCAGCCGGTGCGGCTCTTCCAGCGGCAGCAGTTCGGCCAGCCGCCAGCCAACCCAGGCGGCCTGTTCCAGCTGCGCCGGGTGGGTGGGCGCGAAGGCCGTGCCGGCCTGCTCGATGATGTGCTCCAGCACCGTGGCCAGCAGCGCATGCTCGGGCCGCAGTTCGTCGTCGTGGTCGGGCGTACTCCATGCCACGTCGGCCAGGATCAGGCCGTTGTCGCGCACCCGTGTGCGCAGTACATGGAAGCGGCGCTGGCCCCGCAGGCGCAGTACCAGTACGCCATCGGGGCCGACGTCGAAGTCCTCGATCCGCGCCTCTACGCCGTAAGCCGCCGGCGATGCCGGTCGCCCCACTTCGTCGCCATCGAGGATCAGGCAGATGCCGAACGTGGACTCCTGCCGGCTGCATTCGCGCAGCATGTCCAGGTAACGGCGCTCGAACACGCGCAGGCCCAGCCGCGCGCCGGGCAGCAGCACCGCGTGCAGGGGAAACAGGGGCAGCGAAACGGTCTCGGTCATGGCGTGCCCCGACTCATTCCTGCTGGAGCTGCGCCAGGAAGCGGCGCGGCGCGCCGTCGAAACCGCCGTTGGACATGAACACCACGTGGTCGCCGGGCCGGGCGATGTCGCCCAGCTGCGCCAGCAGGGCATCGGTATCGGCCACCGCATGGGCCTGGCCACGCACGGCGGCGATCACCCCGGCCGCATCCCAGGCCAGTTCCGGGCGGTGCAGGAAGACCACCGCGTCGGCCAGCGCCAGCGACGGTGCAAGCGCCTGCGCATGCGCGCCCAGCCGCATCGAGTTGCTGCGCGGCTCCATCGCCACCACGATCCGCGCATCGCCCACCTTGGCGCGCAGGCCTTCCAGCGTGGTGTGGATGGCGGTGGGGTGATGGGCGAAATCGTCGTACACAGTGATGTCGTGCGACTGTCCGATCACTTCCAGGCGACGCTTGACGCTGCGGAAGCGCGCCAGCGCGGGGATCACCGTGGCCAGCTCCACGCCCACCGCATGCGCGGCGGCCAGTGCGGCCAGGCCGTTGAGCACGTTGTGCCGGCCCAGCAACGGCCACCGCACCTCGCCCACGTGCTGTCCGCGATGGTGCACCACGAAGGCGCTGCCATCGGCGTTGATCAGTTCGGCATGCCATTCCAGCGACGCATCGAAACCGAAGCGCTCTACCGGGGTCCAGCAGCCCATCGCCAGCACCTCCGCCAGGTA
>NZ_JBFULO010000214.1:0-6356 GCF_054049855.1 Stenotrophomonas sp. P5_B8
GCGCACGCCGTTCTTCATCGCCATCCGCAGCGTCGGTACGTTGGTGAACATCGTCATCAGCACCACCGGCAACGCCGGGTGCCTGCGGTGGATCATCGCCAGCATCGCCTGACCGTCCGGCGCGGCGCCGCCGGGCATGGAAAAGTCCGTCATCAGCACGTCGCAGGGCGCACGCTCCAGCGCGCAGAGAAGCTCATCGGCGCAGGCGGCCTCGGCCACCACGCGGTAACGGCCCGCACCTTCCAGCAAGGCACGAACGCCCAGGCGGACAACGGGATGATCGTCGGCGATGATGACGCGGATGGGCACGGTGGAACTCCTGGCGGACAAGCGTGGAGAACGGCACGGCACCCTGCCGATCGCCCGTATCGCGATTCAGGCGGCCTGCACCCTGTTCTGAGCCGAAAGTCTGTGCACTTTGATTGTTGTTGTATATACAAATAGTGCGAAAGGGGCACTGCATCTTTTGAACTGATGAAGTGTGGCGCGCAACGCATACCAATACTTGCAAACACCTGCGGCGGCGACCGTTTTCACAGTATTTGCATGGCGCGATCGAGGGGCCGGATGGTCTCCTAGAACCCCGTCGGCTGGTGACCGCCCAGCGTCACCGGCCAGGCATCCGCTCCCACACGAAGATCCCCATGATGTTGTCCGTTTCATCGTCCGCGGCCGCGGCAAGGCACGCGGTATGAGCCGCTTTCGCCGTGTGCCGTTCGACGTCGAACCGACACTTCCCTCCGCTGCGCCACAGCCGCTGCTCTTCGTGCAGGCGCTGCGCCGACGCCTGATGCTCGAACGCAAGCAGCAGGACCCCATTCATTGCGCTGCGATCATGTCCAGGGGCAAGGTGCTGTGCTGGCTGGACACCGAGCACAACCTGGGCGTGCTGGCCGAGCCGTCGGCGATGTCGATGGCCCTGTTCCAGGCGGCGCTGGTGGGTCCGCAGCCCACCCTTGAGCTGCTGCCCGTTGCGCGCAGCCTGTTCGATGCGCAGGCGGCTCGATCCCGACCGGTGGCATTGCKTCCGCTGCTCTGGCAAGCGGGCCTGCATGCAGCCGGCGATGGTGCCCCGTTGCCACCGCTGCAGGACGACACCTGCCTGCGACTGCGTCGCTGGCCGGATTTCCGCGTACTGGCGCACCGTCACGACGACTTTCGGATCTGCGCGTTGATGATCCGGCATGCGCTGGATGTGGGTAGCTGCAGTTCGATCCTGGGCCTGCCCCGTGTGGAGGTCCAGGCCTTTTTCAATGCCGCCTATATCAGCGGCTATGCGCATCCAAGTGCTGCCCCGATGCCGGCGCTGACCGTAGCGCCCGCCAAGCCGGCTGCCAGCAATGCGCTGGCCCGGATGTGGCGTGATGTGCGTAACCGCTGGAGTCGATGAAATGCGTGAATACAAGATCGTGGTGCTGGGCGAAATGGGCGCCGGCAAGTCGACCCTGGTGCAGGCGTTGGCACAGGGCAGGGCGGTCTCTACCGAGGTGCGCAACACCGACCCGGGCGCCGACAAACCATTCACCACCGTGGCGATGGACTACGGCGACATCGACCTGCCGGGCGGCGACCGGCTGCGGCTGTACGGCACGCCCGGTCAGACCCGTTTCGACTTCCTGTGGCCGATCCTGCTCGAAGGTGCCAGTGGCGCGATCGTGCTGGTCAACGCCCACGCCGGGCTACCCCAGCAGCAGGTGCAGCCCTATCTGGACGCGGTCGAGCGCCACCCCGCGCCGCTGCCGGTGGTAATGGGCGTGACCCGAATGGACGATGCCGCCCCGGCGCAGCGCGCCGCCTGCGAACAGTGGCTGGAACACGACGATGGAGCGCTGCCCATCGTCATGGTGGATCCGCGCGATCCGATGCAGGTTCTTACCGTGATGGATGTACTGATGAGTCAGATTGAATGCCAAACCCTGGTGGCCTGCGATGAATGATGCAGCCCGCCTGCCGGCAAGCGGCGCGGTGCGCGAGCAGGTCGACGCGCACCTGGCCACCCTCGTACACGACGTGGACGGCCTGATGGGCGTGGTGGTCGCCAGCCTGGACGGCTTCGCCCTGGCCCAGGTCGGCCGCGAAGAAGAGACCGTCAGCCGCCTTGCCGCGATGACCAGCTCGATGCTGGCGCTGGCCGAAGCGCTCGGTCGCGAGCTGGTGATCGGCTCGCTCGGTGCGCTGATCCTGGAAGCGGCGCACGGCAAGGTGCTGATGCTGACCATCCCCGTGCAGCCGCCGCAACTGCTGATGGCCGCCTGCGACCAGACCAGTGCGATGGGGCAGGTGCTGTGGCACGCCAAACAGTGCGTGCGCCGCCTCACCGCCGCGATGCCGGCCGACACCCGAACACGTTGATTGACCCACCTCCACTTGATAAGGAAAACAGAATGAACAAGAGCATCACCGATTGCCTCGACGCCCTGATGCAGATCAATGGCGCGCAGGCCGTGGCCCTGGTCGACTACGACAGCGGCATGCTGCTCGGCGAAGCCGGCTCCGGCGTGGACATGGAACTGGCCGCGGCCGGCAACACCGAAGTGCTGCGCGCCAAGATGAAGACGGCCGAGTCGCTCAAGCTCAACGACGTCATCGAAGACATGCTGATCACCCTGGGCCGCGCGTACCACGTGCTGCGTCCGGTGGCCTCCAACAAAGGCCTGTTCTTCTACGTGGTACTGGACCGCCAGAAAGCCAACCTGGCACTGGCGCGTCGCACCGTGCTGGATGTGGAAGGCTCGCTGAAGCTGTAACCCGGTCGGGCGTCGCTACGCCCGCCTGGCGCGAGAATGGGGATGCCGTGTCCGCCCGGGGAAGGGGCGGGCACGGCACTTGGTTGCGCGCCGCCCACGGGCGGAAAACGCCCGATCGTCGACCGACGCCGACGGCCACGTGCTGGGCGGGGTCACGATCGTGCCGACAGCGCCGACAGCTCCGGGGGTCAGCTGCTGTCCCGCATCACCCGGGTGCGGTAGGCGCGCACGTTGTCGCCGCGGATGCGGGTTTCCTGGGTGCCGGTGATGGTATCGACCCGATGGTCCGAGCCGGTTACCGGCTTGGCCTCCACCAAGGTCTCGCGCTCGAAGGCGTGGGATTTGTCGGTATTGCGGTAGTACCGGTATAGCGCCCAGTACAACGCGGTCGCGCTGGCCGGGCCCGCGGCCAGCAACCAGAGTCCACTGTCATCGCTCATGAGGAGGCCACCAGGAAGAAGAGAACAAGGGCTTCGATGATCGTACCGGTGGCGAGCGCGGCCAACAGCAGCTTCCACTGCTGCACCGGCACGCTGCCCATGGTTTCACCGGTGCGGCCGTTCACCGCGATGTAGTGCAGCATGCCGCCGTTGCGGCCGGGCTGGTGATACGAGTAGAGCCACACCGGCAGGTACATCGACACCCAGCGCGTACCGTGCACGTCCAGCCGCTCCTGCTCCCAGCGCACGCCACGGTCATAGCGGCGCACGGAGCCCTCCACCTGCGCGCGGGCGATCGACAGCAGCTGGTCTTCCAGCCGCGGGCGCAGCTTCTCCACGTCGAGGTTGCGCTTCTCGGTGGTGAAACCCATCAGGTAGGAGGCGTTCCACTTCAAGGCGTTCTTGGTGTCGAACGGCAGGATCGTGTTGATGATGTTGTTGGTATTGGTGCGCGTGTCCAGGTTGCCGCGCTCGGCCGACGACTCCAATGGCAGGTCGTCCACGGTGAAGTCCACCTCCCGCTCCACCCGGTACACATCGGCGTCGTAGTAGGTCTTCTTCTTGTCGCCCTCACCACGGGTGTACTCGCGGGTGAGGATTTCGCCTTTGCCGGCGACCGCGGCGCTGACGTTGCTGTCGACGATCATGTAGGGCAGGTACACGCCCACCACATTTTCCGGCGTGAACTCGTTCTTGAAAGCCTTCAACGCAAACAGACGGCGCTTGTCCACGAACTGGCGGATACGCGCCACGGCATCGGTCTTGCTCACCTTGAACGGCAGTACCGCATCGGGCACCGCGCCGTTGGCCACCTGTTCGTTGACCCCGAACACATGGCGGCACCAGTGGCAGCGTGCGGTCATCGTGCTCTCGGTGTTGATGGTGACTTCGGCGCCGCAGCCGGTGCACTTGAAGCTCATCAGGCTGGCGGTATCGGCCTGGATGTCACGCGCACCCGACGCAATGACCGTGCCGCGCAGCTGGTCGATGCCATCGCCCAGCCCGAACGCCTGCTCGACCAGCGTGCCATGCCACTCGTTGCGGCAGAACTGGCAGACCAGTACGTCGGTACCGAGCTTGAGCCGGACATCGGTCGAGCCGCATTTCGGGCAGCGGTTGAGGCCGTCCTTGAGTTCTTCGGCGGACGTATCCAGGGCAACCGGGTCCGGCGCCAGCAATTCATCGCGAATCGGCGGGGGCAGGGTGGACGGGTCGACCGGGAAGGTGCCCGGCAACGGCGGCACGTCCCGCGGCGATCCGGGGCCGCTCACGGGCGTGGGCGGYGCAGGCGGCAACGGAGGCGGGGCCGACGACGGCAGCGGCGGCGGGATTCGGGAATCGGACATGATCTGCGCGCTTCCTGCGTCTTACAGGCCCAGCGCCTTGGCCTTGAGCTTGTCGTAGTCGTCCTGGGTGATCAGGCCCAGATCGAGCATTTCCTTGGCCTTCTTCAGCTTGGCCACGGGGTCGTCCGCCGCCGGGGCCGCAGGGGTCGCCGGCTGCTGCAGGTTGCCGGCACCGAACATGCCCGAGGCCATGCCTACGCCCACCAGCCCGGCCGCACCGCCGTTCTCGCCGGCCGACTGGATACCCTGGGCCACGCTGGCCTGCAGGTTCGAGTTGCCGCGCGAACCGGCCAGCGCATCGGCGCGCTGCACGGTCTTGAGCAGTTCGCGGGTGTTGGCGTCGTATTCGATCGACACGATCGCGGTCTTGACGATGGCCAGGCCGCGATCGGACTTCCACTGGTAGCCCTGTTCGACGGCAGCGGACAGGCTCTGCGCGAAGCCAAGCGAATCCTGCTGCAGCTTGGTGATGCGATTGCCCTTGCCCGGATCGTTGGTGTACAGGCTGAAGGCCGGTGCGAGCGAGCCCACCACTTCATTGAACAGCTGGCTGGCCGCCGCGTTGTCCAGATCGGTGAAGTCGAACACCTGGCCCGGCTGCAGGTAGCTGGCCGGCACGAAATTCTTCACGAACAGGATCGGGTCGACGATCTTCAGCGTGTACGAGCCGCGCGTCAGCGCGCCGACCTGCGTACCCAGGAAGCCGTCGTCCCAGTAGATTTCCGACTGGGTGCCGAAACGGTTGTCCGGCAGCTCCTTGAGCGAGACGAAGAACGCCGCCTGCTGCGAGCCCGGCTGGCCGCCGAACTTGAAGCGCTCCCAGCTCTGCTTGATCAGCGGGCCGACCAGCCCGTCGCCGGCGAAGATCGACTGCGAGTTGGCGTCGTCCGAGCGCCATTCATAGCCACCCGGTTCGGCAACGAAACCGGTCACCGCGCCGTCCTGGAACAGCAGCAGGCCGTAGCCTTCGGGCACGACGATCTTCGAGCCATTGGTGATGATGTTCGACGACGCGCTGGTGTTCGAGCCGCGCCCGGCATTGGTACCGCGCGGCACCGCGGCAAACAGCGCTGCCGTCGACGGCAGGCCGGCCGGCACGGTGAAGAAATCCTTCCACTGGTCGGCCAGAACACCGCCAACCGCACCCTTCACCGCCTGTACCAGACCCATGACCAACTCCCTGTATTCCGAGGACGGGCGGGGTGCCCGTCGTGCTGGAGCGACTATATCAGCAGCTGGGGAGGGGAAAGGGAGCGGGCCACGGCGCATGGCCCGCCCGGACGCCTCGCAGCGATGATTGACGCCGCCCGGGCAAAGGGGCAGCATCGCGATCGACCAAAGAGGGTCGAACCCACGGGCACTGAACGTTCATGAAGCGATTCGGCACGGCATGCGGTTACGTCCTGTCACTGGCCGTGGCGGCTTACGCGATCATCGCCTATGCGCTGCTGCCACTGGGCAGCCTGGTCCACCCGGACATGAAGGCGTCCTTCCTCGGTCACCGGGCGGGCATCTATATGCATGTGTTCGCCGCTTCGGTCGCGCTGGCGTTGGGGCCATTCCAGTTCTCCGCACGCCTGCGAAAGCGGTTTACCGGTGCCCACCGTTGGATGGGGCGTATTTACCTGAGCGTTGGCGTCCTGCTGGGCGGACTGTCCGGGCTCTATATKGCCACGTTCGCGTTCGGCGGGGTAGCGGCGAAAATCGGCTTCGCCTGCCTTGCCGTTCTCTGGCTGTACACCGGCCTGCGGGYCTACATGGCGATCCGGGGCGGCGCGGTCGCTGCACACCGCAAATGGATGGTGCGCAATGTCGCCCTGACG
>NZ_JBFULO010000215.1:0-6305 GCF_054049855.1 Stenotrophomonas sp. P5_B8
GTTCTATAGATCCGCTCACGCTCGAACCGCGCCAAAAAGCCTACGCAGGCAGCTTTGTCGCCGCAATGACCCGCCGCACTCATTAAACAGATCAAGCTGCTGCCCGACAGATGGCCCCAGCAGTCACCGCTCCTGAGCAGACTGCCGCTGGCGTGGCCCCACCCGCCGCATGTCCATACTGGCTTCCAGAATCGCAGATGCCGGATCGGCAACTTCGCGTCCATTCATCTGTCCAAGACAGGTTTCTTCTACCCAAGCAACGCGCGCGCGTTCAACAGTCACCGGTGAATGCAGGAGCACACAATTCCCCGCAACACCCGCACAAAAATGCCTCCCTAAGTGGCATTGCCTTATCATTCGGCAGCGTATATCTTCGGATCCTTGGGTTGTCACAGGCGTTCAACCCTTGACATCGATATTCGGACCCCAGTGACTTAAGTGCCACAAGGAGAAGGTTGGACCGATGGTACGTTATGCTTTGCCCGATACCGGGCTCGACGTCGCGCAGGTGCGCGAGCGCTTGACGCATGTACAGCAAGGCGACTGGGATGTAAGGGACGGCCGATTGCCGTTGCACTGCTACTTCGCCAGCCGAACAGTAGATGAGATTTCACGGACCGCGTTCGCTCAGTTCGCTGATTCCAATGCGCTTGCCCCCGCAGCGTTTCCAAGCTGCCAGCGTATGGAAAACGACGTAGTCGGGATGGTGCTGGGCCTGCTCAACGCCCCTTCTGGAGCTTCCGGGAGCATTACATCGGGCGGAACCGAGAGCATTATCCTTGCCCTGAAAGCCGCGCGTGACGAAGCGGCTGCGCGCAGCAGCTCTGGGCAGCCGAATATCGTCATTCCGGAATCCGCGCATCCCGCCTTCGATAAAGGTGCGCAGCTTCTCGGAATAACCGTGACGCGCACCCCAGTTGGAGCAGATCTACGCAGCGACGTATCCGCAATGGAATCGGCCATCACGCCCGACACCATTCTCATCGCCGGCTCGGCTCCTTCATTGCCATTTGGACTCATTGATAGGATCGACGAACTAAGCGAACTCGCACAGCGGCGGCGTGTATGGCTACATGTCGATGCCTGCGTGGGTGGTTTGCTTTCACCCTTTGTACGTGAACTTGGATACGACCTGCCTGCCTTCGATTTCGACCTGCCTGGTGTACGTTCGCTTTCTGCAGATCTGCACAAATTTGGCTATYCGGCCAAAGGCGCTTCGTTGATTCTATATCGGAGCTTGGACGACCAGCGCTTCCAGTTCAATCATTTCGCCCATTGGCCCAAGGGCGAGTACTTCACCCCAACACTAAGCGGCACGCGCTCCGGCGGGCCGATCGCATCGGCCTGGGCCGTCATGCACCATTTGGGCAGGCAGGGCTACCTTGGTATCACCGCAGCACTGATGGATCTGCGTGATCGCCACCTGCAAAGACTGGCCTCAATCAGGGGCCTGGCCGTCATCGCACCCCCACACCTCACCATCATCGCTACAGCCTCGGACGAACTTGATGCCTTTGACATCGCCAGGAGGATGAGCGACCGCGGGTGGTACATGAGTCTGGTCGCGCGGCCACGGGCTATTCATCAGACCGTCAACCTGGTTCACGCTGCCCGGCTTGACGAGTACTTCCGCGATCTCCGGCTGGCAGTCGAGGAAGTACGCGCCCAACCGCCGGCTCAACGACATTCTGCCAAGGACCAGCTGGTGTTGACATATTGAGYGCCCGCAGGGAACGCCAGCACGCGATGTACGCACGCATGAAACACGGATGCCTGGAAGGGCCAGCAAGCAGGGATGAGCTTGGATGAATACTAGGGATGGGTTGCTGCGCGGGCTCAGCAAGCAGCGGATGGAACAGCTGCTCGCCTTGGCCAGGACCAAAACGCCGGCACCAAGTGTGCTTCTCTCAGCTCCCATCGAGAGTATTCCGCGCAACGGCGATCTGCCCGCGTCTTTTGCCCAGCGCCGATTATGGCTCATCAACCAGCTGGATCGCRGCGCCACCCACTACAACATGCGCGTTGCGCTTCAACTGCGGGGACCGCTGAATGTCACCGAGCTCACGTCCGCGCTCGACGCGCTGTTCGAGCGACATGAATCACTGCGCTCTGTGTTCGTGGAGCGGCAGGGTGAGCCGCGCGTGCACTTGCTTGCCACCTCGCAGGGTCTGCCGCTGATCTTTGACGACCTGCGCACACAGAGCGATCCCGATGCGGCGCTGGCGATGATCCAGCACACCGAAGCCACAACGCCATTCGATCTGGCGGAAGGTCCGCTGATCAGGTCGCGGCTGATCCAGGTGCAGGATGAATCCTACCTGCTGATCCTCTCCCAACACCACATCATTTCCGATGGCTGGTCGCTCGGAATCCTTGCACAGGAGCTCTGCGAGCTCTACGCAGCCAAGCTGCAGCGTCGAGAGCCACTCCTTTCGACGCTATCCATCCAGTACCCGGATTTCGCAGCGTGGCAACACAAGGAACTGACGCGGGAGCGCCTGGACGGCCACCTCGAATACTGGCGCAGCCAACTTGAAGGGATTCCCCAGCTTCTGTCCCTGCCCACCGATCGGCCTCGATCAACACTTCAATCCACGGTCGGCGCGTCCGTGCCGATTTCCATCGACGCGGCGCTCACCGCCCGCCTGAAGGCACTGGCGCTCACGCACAACACTTCATTGCATGTCGTACTGCTGGCTGCGTGGAGCATCGTGCTCTGCCGCCTCTCCGGCCAGGACGACATCATCATCGGCAGCCCGTCGGCCAATCGTGACCGTATTGAGATCGAGCCACTCACAGGCTTCTTCGTCAACATGCTCGCCCTGCGCATCAAACTCGATGGCAAGCCAACGATCGCGGAACTGCTCGCCCGCATCCGGGACACCTCGCTGCAGGCACAGGCGCACCAATCCGTTCCATTTGACCTTGTTGTCGAGACGCTGAAGCCGGCACGCAGGCGTGATGCCAGCCCGATCTTCCAGGTTCTGTTCACTCTCCAGAACACGCGCGAACCTGTCATCACCCTTCCTCACGTGAGCGTCCAGCTCCTTCCGCAGCCATCGAACCAGGTCAAGTTCGATCTTGAGCTCACCCTCGGCGAACAGGGACATCTCATCGAAGGCAGCCTCAATTACGCCACCGCGCTCTATGACGCAGCCACCATGCAGCGACACCGCGCCTACCTGCAGGAAACACTGCAGTCGATGGTCGGGTCTGCATCACTTCCGGCACTGCAGATGCGAATGTTGCCGTGCGAGGAACATGAAATCGTGACTTCACGCTTCAGCGCCAGCGGTTCCAGCCAGATGCCTTCCCGGTTGGCCCATGAAGCATTCGAGGACCAGGTCCATCTCAACGGCGCCGCGATTGCAGTTGAATGCGATGGACAGGCGCTTACATATGACGAACTGAACATACGCGCCAATCGCATTGCACACCTGTTGCGGGGCGCCGGCATTGCCCCCGACCAGCGTGTGGCCCTCTTCATGCCGCGCTGCATCGAGATGTTGGCTGCCCTGTTGGGCGTGCTCAAGGCGGGGGCCGCGTACGTGCCCATTGACCCGGTGTTGCCGGCGAAACGACTGGCCTATCTGTTGAGCGACAGTGAGCCCCAATGCGTACTTGCACATTCCTCGGTCCGTTCGCTGCTGCCGGACAGCGGACTGCAGGTTCTGGAGCTGGACAAGGACGCAGAGCTGGCCGCGCAGCCTTCCAGCAACATTCCTCGTGCTGACAGTGGCCTGACCGACCGGCATCTGGCTTACGTGATCTATACCTCCGGGTCTACCGGCCAGCCAAAGGGGGTGATGGTCGAGCATCGAGGCCTCTCCTGCTACCTGCAGTGGGCATTGCAGGAATACCGGTGCAGGGCCCCGATGGTTTCACTGGTCTCCTCGCCGATCACATTCGACGCGACAATCACCAGCCTCTACCTTCCGCTGCTGAGCGGTGGCCGTGCACTGTTGTTGGGGGAAAGCGGCAGCCAGGACGAATTGGCAACTATCCTCAGCGCCCCTGATCACATCGACCTCGTCAAGATCACCCCATCGCATCTCCACCTGCTGGGCGAGCGCCTGCGGCGCGAGAGACAGTTGATCCACGTCGGCTGCTTCGTGGTCGGCGGCGAGGCACTCCCCGTGCAGACCGTGGCGCTGTGGCGCGAACTGGCGCCGCGTACTCGTATTGTCAACGAGTACGGACCGACAGAAGCCGTGGTCGGTTGCACCACCTTCGATGCCAGCGCCGACTTCGATCCCGCCGCGAGTCTGGTCCCGATCGGTCGCCCGGTCACCAATGCCCGCATCTATATCGTCGACCAGCACCTCCAGCCGGTACCGATCGGGATGACTGGCGAGCTGCTGATCGGTGGCCCGCAGGTCGCACGCGGGTATCTCAACCAACCGGAGTTGAGCCAAGCGCGCTTCATCGACAACCCCTTCGATTTGTCAGCAGGAAAGGTCTACAGAACCGGGGACATGGGCCGCTGGCGGATCGATGGCAGCATCGAGTACCTGGGACGTAACGATTTCCAGGTGAAGTTGCGCGGCTTCCGGATCGAGCTTGCGGAAATCGAGGGGCAGTTGGCCCGTGTGGAGGGGGTGCAGGACGTTGCGGTCATTGCGCGCGCCGATGGCGCAGACGACATGGAGCTGGTGGCCTATGTGGTTCCCAGGCGCAACGCCCAGCTCTCGGCACTGCTGCTTCGCCACGAGCTCGCCCAGGTGCTGCCCGGGTACATGCTGCCGAGCGCATTCGTACTGCTGCCAACGCTGCCGCTTACCGCCAACGGAAAGCTGGACCGCGATGCGCTGCCAGTGCCCGATCGGCAGGCACGTGCAGTGCGTACCTACGAGGCGCCACGGGGTGAGGTGGAGGAACTCGTAGCGCGGATATGGGCAGGGCTACTGTCGGTGGAACGCGTGGGTCGGCACGACCATTTCTTCGAGCTCGGCGGGCACTCGCTGATGGCGGCAAGAATGCTTGGCCGGCTGCAGGATGAGCTTGACCTGCCACTGGACCTGGCGACCGTATTCGATCACCCGACATTGGCTGACTTTGCAGAAAGCATCCTGATGGGCATCTACGCTCGACTGGGACCTTCCGGGGAGATCGAGGCATTGATCGCAGACATTACTGAGCGGGAAACCAAGTGAAGACCATCGTCAGGAAATCGGCAGTGACGCCAGAGGCGTTTGTCAGTGACCACCTGCAGTCCGGCGAGCCAGTCATCGTGACCGATGCGATGCATGGCTGGCCAGCTCTCATGCGCTGGGGACCGGATTATCTCAAGCAGAAATGCGGTGATATGGAAGTACAGGTCTACGATGATCTTTTTGCGCTGCAGAACATCGAAACGCTGTCAGACTACTTGGACAACAACTTCGGCAAGTCGGCCAGCATTCTGTCCAACGAGTATGTCCGTGCCTACGTGCGCTTCAAGGATGTCGATTTCACCTGGGCAGATACTCTCTTCGAGGTCCTGGCCGAGGATTGGGATCACCCGGCGTTCTTCCCGTGTGATGGCTTCGTTCTGCCATGCGTGCCCAAAGGTGGCCATCGTTCACCCGTCACCGGTCTTTTCCCCTACAAGGGGCTGTTCATCAGTGGTCGCGGCGGGCGCACGCGCTTACACCGCGACCCGTTCGGCACCGATGCGGTGCTGTGCCAGTTTTACGGTGAGAAGCGCCTGACCTTCTATGCGCCGAGCCATGCCGACAAGCTCATGGATGCTCAAGGTTATGTCGACCCGCAGGCCGTTGATCCGCATCGCTTCCCCGACTTTAACCTGATCGAGCCCACCTTTGAGGACGTGCTCCGTCCTGGCGAGATCCTGTTCATTCCGGGCTCYTGGTTCCATGACGTCACTTCGATATCCGATTCGATCTCGGTGACTTGGAACTTTGTCCACGAAGAACATGCCGAGCCGTACCGGCGCGAAGTCGCCAATCCGCACAACAACTTCGATCGGGACATGCTCGCCTATCTGGGCGGCCTCGCCTAGAACTTCTTTTGTAGCGCCCGAATTTCGCATTCTGCAATCTCACATGGACGGGAAATCCAGATGTCAATTACCGAAAAGCTCAGGAAGCTGACGCTCTCCGAACTGGCCGAGCTGCGTAACCGAGGGGCCGACAAGCCGATCCGCCTTCCCGCCATTGCACCGCTGGAGCGGGAAGCCGGTGCGCTGAGCGTTTTATCGTATGCGCAGCAACGTCTATGGCTGCTTGCGCAGATGCAGGGAGCCAGCGCCGCCTACACGATCCCATTGGCACTGGCGCTGCGCGGTCACCTGGATGTTGCCGCGC
>NZ_JBFULO010000216.1:0-6303 GCF_054049855.1 Stenotrophomonas sp. P5_B8
GTGCAAAGCAGCCGCGCGCGATTGAAGGCCATCGAAGCGGACATCCCGCTGCTGGAAGTGTCCGAAGTGCAGTCGCGGCATCGCCTTGCCGTGCTGCTGGGGCAGCGTCCGGATGCATTGGACGCACTGCTGCAGCCGCGTGAAGTGCCGGCCTATGCCAAGCAGCTGCCGCTCGGTGACACCACCGATCTGCTGCGCCAGCGCGCCGACGTGCGCAGTGCCGAGCGTCGCCTGGCGGCGGCTACCGCACGCGTTGGCGTGGCCACGGCCGACCTGTTCCCGCGGATCAGCCTCACCGGCTTCGTCGGTTTCCTGTCCGGCGATGCCAGTGGGTTGGTCAACGGCAGCAACAAGGCCTGGTCGATGACCCCGTCGATCAGCTGGGCCGCGTTCGACTTCGGCACCGTCAAGGCACGCCTGCGGGCGAGCAAGGCGCAGGCCGACGGCGTTGCCGCCGAGTACGAAAAGGCGGTGTTGCTGGCGCTGGAAGACACCGAGAATGCGTTGACCCGCTATGCCAAGCAACAGGCGCGGTTGGGCATCGTCGCCGAGCAGGCCCAGGCCGCCCGGCGTGCCGAGCAGCTGGCGCAGATCCGCTACCGCGAGGGCTCGGAAGACTTCCTGACCCTGTTGGACGCCCAGCGCAC
This sequence comes from Stenotrophomonas sp. P5_B8, assembly GCF_054049855.1. Taxonomy (NCBI): domain Bacteria; kingdom Pseudomonadati; phylum Pseudomonadota; class Gammaproteobacteria; order Lysobacterales; family Lysobacteraceae; genus Stenotrophomonas; species Stenotrophomonas sp. P5_B8. The sequence goes on from NZ_JBFULO010000216.1 coordinate 648, forward strand.
GCAGCTGGCGGCCGACGACGCACTGGCCGCGGCCGAGTCCACCGTCAATGTGAGTGTGGTGGGGGTGTACAAGGCCCTGGGCGGCTGGGGCCAGCAGCAGGAGGCCGCACCGCCGGCCGTGGCTGGCACGCTGCGTTGAGCCGATGCGCGAGGGCGGCCAGACCGCCCTCCCGTGTGATCTGCGTCAGAATTTGCCGCCATGCATGATCAGTGAAGCGGCCGTTGGCGTCTTTGCCACTGACGTCCGCACCAACCCGGGTGATACAAAACTCCCCTTTTCCAGGGGAACACCTCATGATCGACCGTGACCAGTGGCGGACAGCCTCGACCGCCACTCGGAGCGCTCAGGCGGCCCTGTCGCCCAGCGCGCTGGTGTTGCTGATTCTGGCGGCGCTGGTGGTGGCCCTGGGTTTTGCCCGGCTTCCGGACACCTTGCTGGACATCGGCGTGGTCGTGGTCGGGCTGTTCATCGCCGTCGGCGCACGCATCTGCCAGGCCCGCGACCAGCATCTGGCCTTGTGTCGAATGCTCGGTGAGGATCACCCACAACGCCGGCATTGAGTTCGCCTGTCATCGTCCGGGGGGCGATGCGKCGTGACGCAACAGTCACGCAGGCTGCGCGACGCTTCCTGTCCCCTTGCCCGACGACGAGAATTGCCGATGCGCCCGACATCGCTCGCCGCTGCGTGCCTGCTGGCACTGGCCGCCGCTGCCACCGCAAGCGCCGCCGATCCGCTGGTCGGCCCCGGTGAGCAGATCGCCAGGCAGTTGCCCAAACCGTATGCCACCCGGTCTGCCCAGCTCAATTCMAAGGTGATCGGCTGGCCACAAGGTCGCACCCCGAAAGCGCCCGCCGGGTTCCAGGTCAGCGCCTACTCGCGCGACTTCGACAACCCGCGCTGGATGGTGCTGCTCGACAACGGTGATGTGCTGGTCTCCGAGGCGAAGACCGGCAAGAAAAGCGCCAATCGCATCACCCTGCTGCGCGACGCCGATGGCGACGGCGTGCCGGAGCTGCGCAGCACCTTCCTGGCCGGTCTCAACCAGCCATTCGGCATGCTCCAGCGCGGTAACCAGCTATACGTGGCCAACACCGATGGCGTGTGGGTCTATCCGTACGAAAACGGGCAGACGAAGATCACCGCCAAGGGCCGCAAGATCCTGTCGCTGCCTGCCGGTGGCTACAACAATCACTGGACGCGCAATATCGTCGCCAGCCCGGACGGCCAGTACCTGTATGTGACCGTCGGCTCGGCCAGCAACAACGGCGAGTACGGTCTGGAGAACGAGAAGCGCCGCGCCAACATCCTGCGCATCCGCCTCGACGGCAGCGGCGAAACCGTCTTCGCCGCCGGCCTGCGCAATCCCAACGGCATCGCCTTCAAGAATGGCCGCATGTGGACGGCGGTCAACGAGCGCGACGAGCTCGGCGACAACCTGGTACCGGACTACATCACCGAGGTGCACCAGGACGGTTTCTACGGTTGGCCCTACGCGTATTACGGCGCCAACGAAGACCCGCGCCTGGCCGGCAAGGCGCCGGAACTGGTCGAGAAAACCCGCGTCCCCGATTTCGCGGTGGGCCCACATGTGGCGGCGATGGACATCACTTTCTATGACGGCACGGCGTTCCCGGCCCGGTACCAGGGGGGCGCGCTGGTGGGCCTGCACGGGTCGTGGAATCGTGCCGTGCTATCGGGCTACAAGGTGCTGTTTGTTCCCTTCAAGGGCGACAAACCCAGTGGCCAGGCCGAGGATTTCCTCAGCGGCTTCGTGGTCGACGGCAGCACGTCGGAGGTCTATGGCCGCCCGGTGGCCAGCCTGGTGCTCAAGGACGGCAGCGTGCTGGTCAGCGACGATGCCGGCAACACGGTCTGGCGAGTCAGCCACGCGCCCAAGGCCACCGCCGCGCGCTGAGGCGGTGGCCCGTCGCGCCCGGGCTCAGTGCCTGGGTGAGGTGGGGAACACCAGTTCGGCCTGCACCGGGTAGTGGTCCGACGGCAGCACGCCGCCGGGCTTTTCATCCAGCGTGCTGAAGCGATCCACGGTGAAGCCGCGCACCAGGATCCAGTCCAGTTCCACGGTCGGCTTGCCGGTGAAATCATGGAAGGTCAGGCGCGGGCCATCGACCTTGCCGGCAAGCCTGCGCGCATCACCGAGCGCGGCGGTGAACGTCTGGTAGGTGGTGCTGCCCGGCTCGCTGTTGAAATCGCCGGTGACCACCACCGGGATGTCCTTGGGCAGCGCGGCCACCCGTTCAATGATCAGCTTGGCACCCAGCACGCGGCGCGGCTCATCTTCCTCGCGGTAGGGCAGGTGGGTATTGAGCAGGTAGAAGCGCTGGCCATCGGTCTGGCGCTGGAACAGCCCCCAGGTGACCATGCGCGGCATCAGGTTGCCCCAGGTGATGCTGGCGACCACATCGGGCGTGTCGGAGAGCCAGAAATTGCCGGATTCCAGCAGCTTGAGCTGCGCGGTGTCGTAGAACACGCCCATGTGCTCATCGGCATGGCCGCCGCGGCGGCCTTCGCCGAACCAGCGGTAGCCGGGCAGGTGCTGCACCAGGTAATCGGCCTGTTTTTCCACCAGCTCCTGGGTGCCAAACACGGCCGGGTGCTGCTCGCGCAGCAGCGTCACCATCGCATCGCGACGGTCTTCCCAGCGCCGGCCGGCCTCGGTATCCACCGGCGTGCGCACGTTGAAGGACATCACCCGCAACGCGTCGGCCGCATGCGCCGAAGCGGTGGCGAGCGACATCGCCATCAATACCAACAAAGCGGGGCGGTGGAAACGTGCGTGCATGGGGCCTCCTGGACGGCCTGACAGGGAAGGCCCCAGCTTGCCATGCTTTCCTCGACACCGACTGTGCCGCAACGGGTGACACCTGCTGCAACGCAGCGCGAACACCGTGGCGGATGCGGTGATTGTGACGCGCCTGCTTGAGCGCGGCCGCCAATCCGGGTTGAATCGGAACAGCACTGCCCCTCGCGGAGTTTCAGGTGAATCCCCAGTCCCTTCCACCGCCGTCTTCCGGCCACCCTGACGTGACGCTGCGTTGGCTCCGGCGCGGCGACGCGCAGGCGTGGTACGACTATCTGCGCTTACCCGAGGTTATCGGCCAGACCAGCTGGGCGCTGTCATCGGTCGACGACCTGACGGCAATCTTCGCCGCACTGGAGCCGGAGGCTGCCGCGCCTCAGCTGCGCCTGGCCATTGTCGATCGCGGCGATGCGCTTGTTGGAACCCTCGGCTTCCACAGCATCAATCCCCATCACGGCAGCGCCGAAATCGCCTACGAGCTTTCACCGGCGGCCTGGCACCGGGGCATCGCCACGGCCGTGTGCCGGCAGGTCGTGCCGTGGGCGTTTGCCCATTTCGGCTGGCAACGCATCCAGGCCGTGGTGCTGGATACCAATCATGCCTCGGCGCGCGTGCTGCACCGGTGCGCGTTTCAGCATGAAGGACGATTGCGCGGCTTCCGTCGTGTCGGCGGTACCTCGCGCGACTTCGATATGTATGCGCGTCTGCGTGGCGACCCGGCCAGCTAGTTTCAACTGGTCAGCAACACCCAGCCGATCAGGCTGTTGATCGCGATGCCCAAAAGCAGCACCCACAGCGTGGACAACACGGTATTGAGCCAGGAGCGTTCCAAGGCCACCTTGAGCCAGCCAGCCTGCACCACCGCGTACCAGAGCAGGGACAGCAGGGACACGGCCACGCCGATGTGGGTCGACAGCTGGCCTGGCAGCCGGACGAACACCATGCTGGTAGACAGCGCGACCGCGAACGGCGCGGTCAGGTAACACTGCACGAAGAATGGGCGGCGCAGCGTCTCGCGGGTCATCGGCAGCTTGCTGCGTCGGAGCATGTGCACGGTAGCGATCAGCGGCCACACCGCGAAGGTGATCGAGCGGTACAGCAACAGACTTTCCTCGTTGCCGAACACCGTGCGCGACAACTGCCCGGTGCCGACGATCTGCTGGTGCATCAGCAACTCCACCCCGTGCGCCACCAGCACCGCCAGCATGAGGAACATCGGCGGACTGATCGCATCGTCGAACTGCTTGTCCAGCTTCTGGGTCAGCTCGGTAGTGACGTACTGCGCCATCCGCCGTGGATGCACGATCACCCGGTACAGCGTGCGCGGGAAAAACAGGAACCAGGTGCAGAGCTCGTAGAGAAACTCTTCCAGCGATCGAAGCAGTTTGAGGAAGTCCATCCCAAGGTCCCTGCGATGAAGGCGCCGACAGCGCCGGGCGGGCCCGGCACTGCGGTCAGCGGATGGCGACGGTCAGCGTATGCGGTGCCTTCTCGCCACGGCGCGCCTGCGCCCGCATCTGGTAGACCTGCACCACGTAGGTGCCCGAGGCGGGCAGGGTGCCGGACCAGCGCCGCTTCTCATCGTTGCTGCCCAGCGCCTCACCCTGGCCGGGGACCACGCCAGGGGCGAACACATTGAAGCTGGCATTGGCGCTGCCGCCCACCGTCACTGTCATGGTCTGGCCGGCGCGTGCCGACACGGTGTAGCGGACTGTGTCATAGCCGGAAAGCGTGCCACGCAGCGTGGCGCTGCTGGCGCCCTTGGTGAAGTGCACCGGTGTGGTGGTGACCTTGTCGGCCGCGGTGGCCAGGGCCGGGGTCAGTGCGAGCAGGGAAGACAACAGCAGCAAGCGGAAGGGTTTCATCGCAGTTCTCGCGGGCCCGGGCTTGGGCGTCCGGCCGAGCATGATCGCCAGGGCATCAAGGGCTTGTCGATGGGGCCGGCAGATTGGGCGCCGCCCCGACTCGACGGCGCATGACGCGCCAAGGAGGGGTAACCTTGGCGGTTCCCTTATAGAACGACAGGCCGGCGCCGATGGATTATCAGCTTGTGATCAAGTTCTGGCGAAAGTCGCTGGACGACGAGGCGTTCCTGGCCACGCTGGAGGCCGAGCTGACCACCGCGCTGGGCAAGGCGGCGACGCTGGACGGCTATGACGTCAGTGCCAAGGAAATCAACCTGTTCATGTTCACGGCCGATCCGCGCCCGACCTTCCGGCGCACCAAGGACGTGCTGGAGCGGTTGGGTGTCCTGCACAGCGTTTCGGCGGCCTACCGCCTGGTTGGCGGTGCCCAGTTCACCTCGGTGTGGCCGCTGCGGATGGCGCGGAAGTTCRCGTTGCCGTGAGRGTGGGGCGGGCGGCTACGCCCGAACGGCCACCAGCTTGTCGTTCGACAGCGCATCCTCGCCGTCGAAGCGGTAGGCCACCAGCGGCTCGCTTTCCAGTGCTGCGCTGTAGTCCACGCAGCACGCCTTGGCGGAGATGACGCCCGGGTTTCCGCTGAACCAGTAATGCCCGAAGAAGACCGGTTTGGCCTGGTCGTAGCGCGCGATGGCGCTGTCTGGAATCGGTGTCTCCGGCAATTGACCCGCATCGCGGCCGATCAGCGCCGCAGTGCGGTAGGTCGAGGCCGTGTCATCCCACCAGCGCACCCGCGTCCGCTGTCGGACAATGCCCTGCTTGTCCGTGAAGGTGATCGGGGCGGGCAGCTCGATCTCCAGGCCCTTGCAGATCGCTTCCACCGCCACGAACGCCGCGCTGTCTTTGCGTGATGCCGCCACCAGCAGTTCCGGCGTGAGCGTGTTACCCACCCCGAGCTGATCGGCAATGACCGC
>NZ_JBFULO010000217.1:0-6173 GCF_054049855.1 Stenotrophomonas sp. P5_B8
AAGCTGATCTTCGACGAGGAAACCCATCGTATCGTCGGTGGCGCGATCGTGGGCGTGCACGCCGGCGATCTGCTGGCCGAGATCGGTCTGGCGATCGAGATGGGTGCGGAGGCCGAAGACATCGGTCACACCATCCACGCGCATCCGACGCTGAGCGAATCGGTGGCGATGGCGGCGGAGATCTACGACGGCACGATCACCGATCTGTACATGCCGAAAAAGAAGTAACCGGCGGGTCGCCGCCATGGGTGGTGACGCTGCTGCAACGAAAAACCCCGGCGAAAGCCGGGGTTTTTTGTTGGTTCTTCTCCCACTTGGGGGAGTGTCTTGTTGCAAGGCCGTCGCCGCGTGAGCACGACGCTACCCGGGTGGCCGGGTGCACAGGCTGTTTTGGCATCTCCGATCGGGCTGGTCGCGAGCGTGAGGGCCCGGTAGCAGCCGGTACGCCCCTGGCGCAAATGTCCCCCGGCCGCGAGCGGCTCTTCCCCCGGTCGAAGTCTGTGATCCGCTCACTGTCGCTTGGGCGGCGCGGCTATTTTACCGGTGCGGGATCCGGCAAACGGCGGGCCAACGCGAGCGATCGACAACGAGCCACAGCTCTCATTGCAATTTGTTGCATGGACCGCGACTACCGGCACGGTGCAAAGTTCGACCCCCTCGCTGTGATGCGACTCGAATCACAACTCAAACCAGCAGCTGGTCACACATCTTTCACCACCTGGGGTGGCCAACTACGCCCACCTTCCGTAGCCACGCTGACTGAGCGTTGCGATTGCGATGGAAGTTGAGTGGCCGTGTGCTATCCCCCGACCCCGGAGAACGTTCATGAAAGCCCCTGCCTCCAGTGCCCTCGTTCACGCCCCACTCGCTCCGTGTCTTCTTTCAACGGCACTTCTGCTGTGCATTGCTGCACCTGCACAAGCTGGCGTGGTCAGGGACGGCGCCTCCCGAACGGTGACAGCAGCCGACCCCAGCGAGGACTGGGATGTGTTCAATGGATCGACGCTGATCCTTCAACCTGGCGCGGCTGCCGGCTTTGTTTCGATACGCGATCAAAGCCAGTTTACGGCCACGGATGCGCAGCTTGCGGGCAACATCGACGGGGACGCCGTGTTGAGCGTCGTCAACTCCAGCGCGGTCATGACCCGCAGCAACGTGCGTAACGGCACCGGCTTTGGGGTGTCGCTGGGAACATTACTGCCTGGCCCTGCAGCGTCCCTGTCTTCCATGAGCCTGGACTCCTCAAGCGTTGAGGGTGTTGGAGCCGGAGCGCTGGTAAATGGTTACGGCCAGTTGACACTGTCCAGTTCAACTATGACGGGGACCATAGACGCAAGCCTGCCAGGCGGGACCCGTAATGGCGTGGGGCTGCAGCTGGAAGTTGGCGGTGTCACCGCCCAGAATGGATCCACCGTGCGGGGTGACCTTCATGGTGCATACCTTGCATCAAATCAGCTCGCAGGCTTTACGCCCCAGGCTTCCACCCTCACGGTGGATGCTTCACGCATCGAAGGCCTCTCCGGCAGCGCGATCTACATTGGTTCCAGTTTCGCCAACGACACCGACGTGGACATTACGCTGCGGAACAATGCCGAGCTCATCGCAGGCAACGGCGTGCTGATTGATATCACTGGAAACACCGCAAATCCCGCGCTCAATGTCCATGCTGACGTCATGGTCGACGACAGCCGGTTGGCCGGGGATATCCGCGCAGGGGCGGGAACCACCGGTTCGCTAGCGCTGACAGACAATGCAGCCCTCATCGGTGGAATCACTGGCGCCATGGATGTGGCGATCAGCCAGGGCGGCCAGTGGCAGCTTAACAAGAACAGCGATGTTGCCTCGCTGAATGTTGGCAGCGGTGGCATCGTGTCCCTCGGGCAGGGCACTGCCTTCCAGACGCTCAACGTGTCCGGCGACTTCACCGGCGCTGGCGGCACGCTGGTGTTCAACACCGTGCTCGCAGGCGATGACGCTCCCTCTGACAAGCTGATCATCGGCGGCGACACCAGCGGCCAGACCAACGTTCGCGTCAACAACGTGGGCGGGGCCGGTGCGCAGACCGTCAATGGCATCCAACTGATCACCGTGGGCGGCACATCCAATGGACAGTTCGACCTGGCCGGCCGTGCGGTGGGTGGCCAGTACGAGTACTTCCTGTTCAAGAACGGTAACAACTGGGTCCTACGCTCGGAACTCCCGACCACGCCGGACCCTTGCGATGTCGATCCATCGCTGCCGGGGTGCACGCCGGTCGATCCGCCAGTTGACCCGCCCGTCGATCCGCCCGTCGATCCGCCCGTCGATCCGCCGGTGCCCGTGCTGCGCCCGGAACCGGGTGCCTACCTGGCCAACCTGCAGGCAACACAGACCATGTTCCGACTGGGTTACCACGAGCGCAACGCGGGCCAGAACAGCGGCCGTGGCTGGGCGCGTGTGGATGGCGCCCGCACCGGTTTCGATGCCATCAGCCAGCAGCTGGACGTTCGTGGCAACAGCCAGTCGATAAGCGTGGGCGCAGATGTGTGGCGCAACGAGAGCGGCAGCAGCGCGGGCCTGATGCTCTCCAGTGGCAATGCCACCAGCACCTCCACCAATGCCCTGAGCGGCTATTACGCACGTGGAAAGGTGAAGGGCGAAGCGCTCGGTGTATATGGCACGTGGCGGGCCGGTAATGCCGACGATACCTACGCCGGTTTCTACCTGGACGGCTCGGTACAGCGCGCCCAGTTCCGCAACCGCGTGGAGGGTGTGGCGCTTGAAATGGAGCGCTACGACACCCGCGGTTGGCAGGGCGCAATCGAAACCGGCTACGCCTTCCGGGTCTCGCGTAACCCGACCGGCGGSATCTTCCTGGAGCCGMMGYTRCAGGTGGGCTACAACCGCTGGGACGACCTGCGCCACACCGAAGCCAATGGTACGGTGGTGACCACGCAGGATGCCGATGGCCTGTACGGCCGTGCCGGTCTGCGGCTGTCCGGCGTGACCCGCTGGGGCAACGGCGCCGCCGATGTGCAGCCCTACATCGCCGCCAACTGGCTATACACCCGCGCCGAATCCCAGGTGTGGATGGACGATGAGCGCGCGGACGCACGGATTCCGCGTACGCGCGCGGAAGTGAGTGCGGGTGCTTCGTTGAAGTTCGCCAACGGCTTTGGCGCTTGGACCGGGCTGGCGCGTCAGCAGGCCAGCGGCTACCACCAGACCAGCGCACAACTCGGCATGAGCTACAGCTGGTAACGGCCTGATTGAAGGCGGGGAAGAGGCCGGCGTCTGCCGGCCTTTTTTTGCGTTCTTGCCCCGTCCTGATCTGGGGGAAAGGGGCACGGCCGCCCCCGCCAGATTTGTGGTTGTCGAGAAGACAGACCTATCGGACGTACGGGTTCGCGATGGATGCGTTTGCGATCCAGAAGGGGCATCGTTCGCCACCGTGGTGGTCGACCCATCGCGCAGGCACGCGCTATGGGTCGGTCGAGGACGCCGCCGCGCTGACGTTCGCCCTTTCTTCGCGCTTCTCGGCAGGGCCGGTTGAGAACGTATCCAGGCCGCAGCGATGGACAGGAATGCGGCCTTTGATGTGTGGAGGCCCCTTGCAGACCATCTTTCTGCGCAAAGACGACTTGAAGCGGCTGTGGGCTACCGAAGCCAACGCTGGGCAGAGAAGGTCTTGCGGTCAGGGAAGCATCGCGGCGCCGCGAAGCGTCGACCCGACGCGCTCCTCCCAGCGGCTACCGGAGCGTGGCCAGGGTATCCGCACCCGACACTCGACCAGCCGGTCCTTGCTCCACCCTGATCAGGCACACAAAAAAACGCGGCCCCCGATGTTCCGGGGGCCGCGCTCGGAGAGATCGCCTGGAAAAACTCAGAAGACGAAGCTGACGCCTGCCACCGGGCCCTTGAACTCCTGCTTCAGACCGATCGTGCCGTCGCTGCCGCTCTGGTCCACGTCCAGCTTGAACCAGTCGTAGCCGGCGAACAGGCCGAAGTTCTTGGTCAGGCGGTAATCCACGATCGCATTGGCGCGGGTCAGGTCACCGTCGTAATCATCGAAGTTGCCCCACTTGGTGTTCAGGTACTGGCCCTGCACCGTGATCATCCACTTCTCGGACGGGTTGAAGCTCATGCGCGCACCCACCACCGGCGCCACACCGTCGGCCTTCTCATCCAGGAAACGGCCCTGGTACAGATCACCCACGTCGGCATAGGCCTTCGTGCTCACCTTGGCGTACTCGGCACCCAGCTGAAGGCCGAGATCGAAGGTATCGGTATCCACCACCGAGTAGTCGTACACCAGGCTGGCAACCTGATACTTCAGCTCACCCTTGATGAAACTGCCGGCCGGCACGGACACGTCACCGAAGCTCACGCCGTCATCCAGCGTCTCGCGGCGGTCCTTGTCGTACTTGAAGTAGTTGAACAGCAGGCGCTGACGGTCGCTGATGCGGAACATGCCGTCGATGCGCGGTTCCCATTCCTTGCCACCCAGCTTGAAGTCTTCGGAGAAGCCCACGTCCTGGCCGGCCACGTTGCTGTTGCCGCGGATCGTGTTGTCCGAATCGATGTTCATCGCACCCAGGCGCAGCGCGAAGCGGTCATCGCCCTCGGCAGCGCTGGCGGTGTTGGCATGGGTCAGCGCGGCCATGGCCAGCGGCAGGGCGAGGAGGGAAAGCGTCAGGCGCATCGGTGTGTGTCCTTGCAGTGGTTCATTGATGTGCCGACACTCTGCCCAGTGCCGCGTCCACCATTCGTGAACGTATGGTGGAGGGAGTGTGTACCGTTCATGCAACAGCCTGTGCCGCCGGGCGGGTGGGGTGGCCGCGACCGGCGTCGGAATGCGTTTGAACCGCTGCGGACCGGTCCCCGATGGGTACCGGAACATCGGAGGCCGGTCCCACCAAAGAAAGTGGCCCCGGAGAGAGCTCGGGGCCACTTTGGGGAGCAGACCTGCGCTTGGGGCGCCGACGAGGATCGAAAAGTGCAGGTCGATGTCTGTGACCGGGCGCTGCGACCAAAGTTCAATATGCTGCATCGCAACAGGCCAAGAGCCTGACAGGGCCACGATTGGACCGCCGGTGGACCGCAAAATCTGTGGCGATGCAGCAACTTGCAGACATCCGGGATGAACAGGGGGCGGTTGTCTCGCAAATTGTCCCGTTGCTATAATTTGGCGGCTCGACGGGGCGCTTGCTTGCGACCCCGGCCTTTCTACTTACGATCAAGCAGGACATACGTGTGCTGAACTCCGTTGATTCGGGTCGGCGACTGATGCTGCGCGCAGCGGTTTACCCGCTGGCTGCAGTGGCTGTCCTGGCCCTGGCCTTCCTGCTGCTGGCAGGGCAGAAGTCCGCCCTGGGAGCGCTGGTGTCAGGCGTGGCGGTGTCGGCAGGTGGTTGGGTTGCCGCACGGATGGCGCTCAGTGGTGGGGTACAGGCGGCCGGTTCGGCGCTGGCCCGGCTGATCGTGGCGGTGGTGGCAAAGTGGGTGCTCGTTTTCGGCGTCCTGATGGTGGGGTTCCTGGTCTTCAAGCTGCCTGCATTGGCGCTGCTGGCCGGTATCGCCGTCGGGTTGATGTTCCAGGTCCTGGCTCTGGCCAGGCGCTGATCCAATTTATTTAACTTAAGGTTCCGGACACATGGCAGGCGAGGCGCTTACTCCCACCTCCTACATCCAGCATCACCTGCACAACCTGACGATTCATATGCAGGAAGGTGGTTTCTGGGCGATCCACGTCGACACCATCGTGACCTCGGTCCTGATGGGCCTGTTGATGGTGTTCGGTTTCTGGATGGCCACCCGCAAGGCCACTGCCGGCGTTCCGGGCAAGTGGCAGGCGTTCGTGGAAATCTGCCTGGAGTTCGTTGACCGCCAGGCCAAGGACACCTACCACGGCACCAGCAAGCTGGTGACCCCGATCGCGATCACGATCTTCTTCTGGATCCTGTTGATGAACCTCATCAAGATGATCCCGGCCGACTTCATCGCGCTGCCGCTGGAAGCCCTCGGCGTGCCGTACTGGAAGCCGGTTCCCACCGCCGACGTCAATGCCACCCTGGGCATGTCGATCAGCGTGTTCTTCCTGATGCTGTTCTTCGCGCTGCGCTCCAAGGGCCTGGGTGGTTTCACCAAGGAATTCCTGACCGCGCCGTTCGGCAAGTGGCTGATGCCGTTCAACC
>NZ_JBFULO010000218.1:0-6121 GCF_054049855.1 Stenotrophomonas sp. P5_B8
GCGTCACGCGGTCGTAGGCTTCCCGGGTGGCGGCACGCAGCAGCGCCGGATCGTCCATGCTTGATCGCGCCAGCAGATCGTCCAGGGCAACAGGGAGTGATGAGGCGGCTGGAGCACCGGGGGACGTGCGCGGCATGGAATTCCGGGGTGAAGAGTTGGCGAGTGGGGCACGATAGCAAATGCACGTGTACACATCGCCAATTCCCTTGTCAGTGGCTTCGGCGTGCCTGCCCATCGGCGGGCTTGGCCGGCGCAGGGGCAGGCAGACGCCGCAATACTGCCTTGTCCACCTTGGCGGCAACACCAACGCTGCGCCCGGCCAGGTTGGCCACGTGATATTGCACCGCCACGCCCAGCACCTGGGTCGCCTCGGACAGGTTCAGCCCGTAGGCCTGGCGCAGCCACTGCAGCATGCCCGACGTCGCCAGCCGCAGCGCGTCGTCGCTGGAACCGCCCTGGCCGAGCGTCATGACCTGGGTGGGCGATTCGACGCGCGGGGTGGCGATCGACTGTTGCTTCACCAGCGCCACCTTTACCACCACGTCCAGCGAGGTCTCCAACGCCCACTGCGTGGTTTCGCCATCGCCCTGCAAGGCGTGCCCGTCGCCCAGATACAACAATGCACCGGGCTGCTGCACCTGCAGGTAGACGGTGTTGCCTTCGACGACGGTATTGAAGTCCATGTTGCCGCCGAAATCGCCGGTATCGCCGGTGGAAAATGCCGGGTAGCCGAAGCCGGGGGCGACGGCGAGCCCGCCCAGCATCGGCTTTACCGGAATCTCGAATTGCTTCAGTGCCCCGGTGGCACCGTCCGGGCGGGCGATACCCTTCGCGCGGTCCAGCGTCCAGCGCACCGGTTTGCCCAGGGACGCGCTTTCGGCCGCGACCCGTGGGGTCTTCAGCCGCCCCACCACACCATCCAGGCTGTCGGCGTAATCGCGGTTCAGCTTCAGCGAGGTCAGCGTGATCGCCAGGGTGTCGCCCGGTTCTGCACCGGCCACGAAGAACGGGCCCACCTGCGGATTGCCGAACAGCGCTCGGGTAACGCCGTTCTCGTCGACGCCGCCGGAGTCCAGCGTACGGGTCTGCACCGAATCGCCCGGTTGGATCACCAATACCGGCGCGCGATCCGCGCTGAAGGTATTGGAATAGTCCGTTGGCGTGAACACATGCAACTGCGGGGTGGTGGAGGCGGGCGTTGGCACGCGCCATGCCTTGAAGGCGTGGGTGGCACGCACGGCGCGGTTGTTGGTGTCGGGTTGGTCGCTCTGGCCCTGCATGCGTTCGCCGTCGATGCGGCCGGTGAAGTGATACACCTGTCCGTCGCTATCGGTTGCCGTGAACTGCAGGGTGTCGCCGACCCGCGTGCCTTCGATCCGATCCGCATCCAGCCTGCCCTGGATGCGCTCGCCGCGGGTGTCCAGCTGCAGGGTCTGATGATTGTTGTTGCCCCATAGGTCGGTTGTCACGATCCATTGTTCGGCGGCACGTGCGTTGAGTGGCAGGACAGCCAGCAACAATGGAAGCAACTTGGAGGGCGTAAACACGGCGTGTGGCATCCGCAGGGCCCGCAAGGGCGTATGCCGCAGCCTATGCGCTTGCCCACCGGCGACACAGTGTCGAAGGTAACCCGGCGCTGCCCGGTGGAGTCGCTTATGATCGCCCCACTTCATTCCCGCGGCGGCGTCATGGATCGAGCCCGTTCCCATCCTGCCTGGCGACAGCACCTGTGGGCGTTGCTCTCCACGCTCACGCTGCTGCTGTGCTGCGCCGTGCCGGCCTTGGCGCAGACCGCCCGCAAACCCTCGCCGTACGAATACCGCCCGGGCAGCGATAGCGCGCCTGTGCAGCCGACGACCGGGCCGGACTCCCTCGCGCGCATCGACACCCGCGCGCAGTTCATGCAGCTGGCCCGTGTCTACAACGCCGGTACGGCGCTGGAGATGCCGCATCTGATCTTCGTGATCGACCGGCAGAATGCGGCACGCATCTACTACATCAATACGCCCCGCTTCGCGCTGCACGAGCAGTTCGTGCGTCGCCAGGGACTGCTGCGTTCGTTGGACAAGGCAACCCTCAACGCGCAGTACCGTGATCCGCAGCGACGCTTTCTGTTCGGCACGTTGAGCTGGCAGAAGGACCTGCCGGGCTACACCTACGAGTTCTGGGAGGGTGACAGGCTCACCGCGTCCCTGCTGCGGCAGACCGACACGGTGCTGCGGGCCTCGTTCGGCGAGCCCATCCGCTTCAAGACCAACTCCACCCAGCACGAGCAGCTGGCCAGCGGCATGGGGCTGGCCTACGTCAGCCAGGAAGCGTTGTTGCGTGAGCAGCGTTTCCTGCCGTTGAACACCGGCCGCGCCGAGGGCCGGCTGCGGATCGTGCGCACGGAGGCGCAGCTGCGCACGCTGGCGCCGCAGGACATCCCGGTACTGGACGAGGTGCCCATCGCATTGACGCCGGTAGCAGGGCTGGTGACCCAGCGCCCGTCCACGCTGCTGTCCCACGTCAACCTGCTGGCCAAGGGCTGGGGCATCCCCAACGTATATGTGCGCGACGCGCAGCAGGCGCTGCGCCAATATGACGGACGCTGGGTGGCGCTGGAGGTCAGCAACAACGACTACCGGGTAACGCCACTGACGCGGCCGGCAAGGGCGCCCTCGGCCCCTGCGGCGCGCCCGGCGGCGCGCAACCTGCCACGCCCGGACCTGAGCGTGGTCGCGCTCAAGCCCTTGGCGTCGCTGCGTGCGCGTGACAGCAGCCACTGCGGGGTGAAGGCTGCCAACCTGGGCACACTGAAGACGGCGCTGCCCCCGGCGGCGCGCGTACCCGATGGCTTCTGCATTCCGTTCTCGCACTATCAGGCGATGATGAAACGGCTGCAGATGGCCGAGCGACTACAGCAGCTGCAGCGTCGCCCGGGCTTCAGTGCCGACCCGGACATCCGCCGCGATGCGCTGGCGGCGCTGCGTGCGGAGATCAGCAATGCCAGGCCCGATCCGGCGTTCGTCCGCGCCCTGGACGCGCAATGGCAGGGGCAACTGAAGGGGGCCGCGGTGTTTGTACGCAGCTCTTCCAATTCCGAGGATCTGCCCGGCTTCAGTGGCGCCGGCCTGTACACCACCGTCCCCAACGTGACGCGTGCCGATGCCCTGGCCAAGGCGGTGCAGACGGTCTGGGCATCGGTMTACAACTTCGAGGCCTATGAAGCGCGCGCGGCGGCGGGGCTGCGACAGGACGCGGTGGCCATGGCGGTGCTGGTTCAGCGTGCTGCGCCTTCGGACAGTTCCGGAGTGATGATCACCCGCGATCCCTTCGACGCCGCCCGCCGCCACATCACCTACATTTCGGCCAAGCGCGGGCTGGGAATCCGCGTGGTGGAGGGCAAGCGCCAAGCCGAACAAGTGATGTATTCGAACTGGTCCAAGGCGGTGCAGGTCCTGAGCCGGTCGGCCGAAGATACCCAGCTGGTGGCCAAGGCGGGCGGCGGCGTCCGCGAAGTTCCCATTACCGGCTCACGCCAGGTGCTGACCGATGCGCTGATCGTGCGGTTGGCCAACGTCGGGGCCGCTACCAAGCAGGCGCTGGGCGGTGTGGAC
Source organism: Stenotrophomonas sp. P5_B8 (assembly GCF_054049855.1). Taxonomy (NCBI): domain Bacteria; kingdom Pseudomonadati; phylum Pseudomonadota; class Gammaproteobacteria; order Lysobacterales; family Lysobacteraceae; genus Stenotrophomonas; species Stenotrophomonas sp. P5_B8. The sequence goes on from NZ_JBFULO010000218.1 coordinate 3,600, forward strand.
CAGGACATCGAGTGGGCCGTGGTCGGCGATGAGGTGCTGATGCTGCAGTCGCGGCCCTATGTGGATGGACGCGGGCGATAGTGGGCTACTGGCTCATCGGATAGGAGCCGGCACAGACGTCGCCTTCTTCGACACCGGTAATCCATGCCTGCAGTTGTTTGATCCGGTCGCGCGTGAGCTRCTCATACTCGCCGCTCTGGCACATCGGCAGCACGCTGCCATAGTCGGCCGGACTCGGATACCGCGCTGCGATCTGCGCATCACGGAAGACGATCCAGGCGCGCTGCGATGCCTTCAGTTTGTCCAGGAACACCTTGTCCTGGGCATTGGCGGCCAACACCTTCGCGTAAACGCGGTTGAGTTCGGCATCGGCCGAGTGCGCGGTGAGGCTGGCGCATTGGTTGAGTCCGGCTTGGGCTTGATTGGGGCTGTCGCAGGCCATGCCATCGGAGGTGCGCGCGGGTGCGGCTGGCGTGGAGGGCCTTTTTCCCTGGGCGTGCGCCGATGCCGCCAGGCAGAGGGAAAACGCAAGAGTGAAAAGCATCGCAGGACCTTTCATTGGCGTCGCTCCAGGCCAGATAGAACAGAGGGACATCTCAGCCGCTGTAGCCTCGGATGCGCATGCATTTCTTGATCAGGTCCGATTTCTCCATCCCGCGCACGACACCGTCTCCGACCGCGTCTCCCGTGCTTTTGGGCGCTCGCCCATCGCCGGTCGTGGCCTTGGAGGCGTCGTAGTCGCACTCGGCCAGATCGTGCTGCTTCTGCGACTCGCTCGCGCCGGGCTTGCTCCAGCCCTTGATCTGGGCAGTACCGCATCCAGTGAACATCACGGCGCTGCAAAGCAGCGCGACACCGCGGAGTGCGTTGGTATCCATGGCGATCTCGGTGGATTGGGTCATGGCGGGGCTGGCCACGGCGGCATTAACGGGCGCGACGGGTTAAAGCCGCGTGAGCAGGGGGACGGGGCTCATCCATCGCCCCTGGACGTGCTCCAGGCGCTCAGCAACCAACACCCGCTATTGATCGCCATCGGCGCGCCGTACCGTGGGTGTCACGCAACGGAGATCAGGATGTCCGTGTTCCGTTGCCGCCAAACGCCAATGGTCTACGCCAGCCAGATTCTGCATGACGATGAGGTGCCGTACTGCAGTGCTGGCGACCGGTGCCCAGCCTGAGGCGCTGTAGCAGGTGGCCGATAGCGGACGTCAAGGCGAATACGCGTCAAGATGGTTGGCAAGGCGGTCGATACTGTTCGCATCGACCACCGCAGCCACATAGCCATCGGGCCTGATCAGCACCCACTCGCCAGGCGCCATTCCGTAGGCATCTTCAACGTGTCGATCCGTATCGCGCAGATCGCCCGYCGGGCCGAAGACGTGCACCTGCAAGCCGCTACGCACTGGTGCGATGGCGCGATCGCTCGCGTAGCCCAGCAGCGTCCAGTGCGTGCCGCGCAACACCTCGAACAGCCGCACGGGCTGGCCACCAGCACCCAGCAACGGCGCATCCGGGGCGCGGTCGCCTGGCGTGATGCATCCCGTGCGAAACGCGCCCGCGAGCGATAGAGACGACGGCCGATACCCGAGGTCCAGCTGCTGCACCTCGCGCCCGCGCCGGTTGTCGCCGCGCTGGGCGTCATCCAGCAGGCGGGTGGCCAAACCCAGCATGGACGCTGCAATGGGGCGACGTTCTTCCTCGTAGGTGTCCAGCAACGCCGCCGGCGCGCCCTGCAGCACCGATGCCAGCTTCCAGCCAAGGTTGTACGCATCCTGCGCGCTGGTATTGAGGCCTTGGCCGCCGGTCGGAGGGTGCGTATGGGCAGCGTCGCCGACCAGGAACACGCGGCCGATGCGGTAGCGTTCGGCAAGCCGCGCGTGCATCCGGTAGGCCGACGCCCACGAGACGTCTTCAACGACGAGGTCGGTGCGACCGGTCCGCTCGCGCACCATCGCCGCCAGYCCGTTCACCGACAGATCCACCTCACCGTCGAGCGGCACCGGCGCCTGCAGTTGGAACAGGGCGGTTCCCATCAGCGGACACAACGAAATGCGGCGCGCCATGTCGTCCTCGTTGAACGTGTGCCACGCATCGCGCGGCAGCCCCTGCAGCACGATGTCGGCCACCACCGCGCGCACCCCGAGGGTCTTGCCGGGGAATCCAATATCCAACGCCTGGCGTACGAAGCTGCGTCCGCCGTCGGCACCGATCAGATACCGGGCGCGCACGGTCTGCTCGCCCGACGGCGTAGCAAGGTGGACGCTGACGCCATCACCGTCCTGCTCGAATCCCACTACCGCGTGGCCAAATTCGACGTGATGCCCCAGTTCTGCCAAGCGGTCGCGCATCACCGCTTCGGTCAGGAACTGCGGCACCATCAGCGGCTGCCGATAAGGCTCGGCCGGGGTTGCCGGCGACGCCTCCAGCACGAGGGCATCGGTGCTGCTGCCATCGGCATGGTGGCTGCGCGACACGGGGTAGGGCCCGCCTGCGGCGAACAGCCGGTCGATGATGCCCATGTC
>NZ_JBFULO010000219.1:0-6095 GCF_054049855.1 Stenotrophomonas sp. P5_B8
CTTCTGGTCCTGGTCCTGGTCCTGCTGTTGMTGCTGGCCCTGACGCTGCGGATCGCGCTGCTGCTGTTGCTGGCCCTGCTGGCCCGGCGGATTGTTCTTTTGTTCCTGCGGATTCTGCTGGTTCTGCTGCGGGTTCTGGTTGGTACCCATCTGTGCATCTCCGGAATTCGGCAACGAAATGATGCCGGTGGATGCACCGTAGCCGCGCCAAGGTTACCGTCGCGTGCGTGCGGGGCGCAGATGCGTAGACGCCATCGACATGTGGCTAAACAATTCATGACACGGCACGCAGCTGCCATGCCGCTGTCTCATTCATTACCCGAAACAGGGCTGTTTCGAGCGCTGTGAGCGCGTCCAGGCAATAAGCAAAGATGCATTGGTCATGACGCGGGAACGCGCTACCAACGCCCACCCGCTGCAGTCTCCATCACGCGCGCTCCACCATCGACATGATCGTCGCCGCCAACTCCTGCTGTGCCTGCAGCGGCGTAATGTCGCCAGTGATCGCCGCAACCGACAATCCTTCCGCCGCACCGAGCATGCCCCACAAGCCGGCCGATGGCAGCACGCCACCGCGCGCGAACGGTGCGAGCAGGTTGCGGCATTGCTCGATGAAGAGCGCCTCGTACTCGCGCTTGATCCGCGCCAGTTCCGGCGAACCGGCGAGCGCGGCGATCACCCCGGGTATCTCGCGGCCCTGGGTTTGCACACAGGCCACGTAGGACTGCGCGATGACCCGCGCCTTGTCTTGCAGGGCCGGCCCACTGGCTGCCAACGCCGCGTCCATCACCGCGCCCTGACGCTGGTCGAAATCCCGGTACAGCGCGGCCAACAACCCAGCCCGGGTGCCGAAGTGGTCGTAGACCACCGGCTTGGTCACCCCGGCCTGTTCGGCCAGGCGCCCCAGCGTCAGCGCCTCGGTGCCCTCTTCGCGCACCAGCCTCCAGGCTTCGGCCAGCAGCTGCGTGTGGCGGTCGGCGCGGGTCAACCTGCGACGCGGGGCGCCCAGGGACGAATCAGCAACGGCACTTGACATGGCTATATACCAATCGTAACTTACGAGTCGTAACTTACTGAAAGTATACACACCTGCCCGCCTCCCCGGATCGCCCCCCATGCACACCCTGATTGTCGCCTCACACCCCAACCCGGATTCGCTGACCCACGCCGTTGCCGCCCGGATCGCCAGCGGCATCACCGCCGCCACCCCCGCCGCCACCCCCGACGCCACCCCCGACGCCACCCCCGACGCCACGGTCGAACGCGCCGACCTGAGCGCCGAAGGGTTCGACCCCCGCTTCACCCAGGCCGATCTTGACGGCCACCATCGCCTGCGGCCCTTTCCGCAGGATGTACTCGCCGAACAGGCCCGCCTGGACCGAGCCGATGCGCTGGTGCTGGTGTTCCCGGTCTATTGGTGGGCGATGCCGGCACAGCTGAAGGGCTGGATCGACCGGGTATTCTCCAATGGCTGGGCCTACGACGACGCCGGCGGCCGGGTGGTCAAGAAGCTCGGCCATCTGAAGGTGCACCTGGTGGGGCTCGGCGGTGCCGACGAGCGCACCTGGACCAAGCGCGGCTATACCGGCGCGATGAAAACCCAGATCGACACCGGCATCTTCGACTACTGCGGCGCGCCGGTGGTGTCCTCCACGCTGCTGCTGGAGGTGGACACCAACGATCCGGCACCGCACCTGGACACGGCCCATGCGCTTGGCCGGTCGATCGCCTGAGAAAAGAGTTCTTCGCCGCTATGCGTGGCAAGTAGAAGCGTCCTTTGATCCTCTTCAAAGCGGTGGTCGGTGGATCGGGCGCCGGGCCTCCCTGCCCTTTCCGGCGACGCCCCCGGCCGCAGGGCGGCCTCCTCCTTTATTTCGCCTCCAAGGGCACGGAGGCCCAGCACCCGACCCACCGACCAGTGCCAAAAAAGCCCCGCTTCTACCTGCTCACCGCAAGCCGCTACGGGGCCCACACGCTCGCGACAGACCCGAGCGAAGACACCACCCGATCCACACGCCGCCGGCACCGCCCGTCCACACGCGTAGCGTTGTGTTCAGCTACTACGGCCCTTGCAACAAGACKCCCCCTCAGGGGAGAGAAGAACAAAAAACGCCCCGCAGTGCGGGGCGTCTTCAACTGCTGTACCGCCGGTCGATCRGACCGTCGGCGGCACCGGACCGAAGCGGTTTTCGCCCGGGGTACCCGGCAGCACGTTGAACACGAACAGAATGATGCCACCCACGAACGGAATCAGGCCGAACAGCAGCACCCAGCCGGACTTGTCGATGTCGTGCATGCGACGGATCGCCACGGCGATCGCCGGCACCAGCACCGCCAGCCAGAACAGACCCAACAACGCGCCGAACACGCCCGATACCAGGCCGCTGTCCATTGAAGCGCCAATACCGACGCCGGCGTAGCCAACCACCATCACCAGGAACAGGAACAGCTGGAACATCCAGTATTCCTTGCGACCGGCGCGGCCATCGAACTGGGCATAACGCGTGAGCGGAACAAACATCGATTTCATCGGATTCACTTCATCCTGAAGGAGGAAAAGACCTGCCTCTCCATGGGCGCGGGCGCGCGCCATGTAGCAGGGCGGCGCGCAGGATAGCAGTTGTTCAGGTTCTTTTGGATTGCCGAATCCGGTATTGACGCGCTTACTTCGCCGCCGCCTTCCACCCGGCCACCTTGGCCCCGGTCTGGGACAGCAACGCGTCCAGCGCCTTGCGGTCGTACACGTGGCCGCGCAGCACCACGGTATCGATGGCCCGAGTGGCGGCGATGTCCTCCAGCGGGTTGCGCGTGAGCAGCACCAGATCGGCCGCCTTGCCGACCGCAACGCCACCATAGCGATCCAGCAGGCCGAACCATGCCGGCCCCGCGCGGGTGGCTGCCGACAAGGCCTGCGCCGGCGTCAGCCCTTCCTTGACGAACAGGCTCAGCTCGTCATGCAGGCCGATGCCCGGATAATTAAAGGAGTTGAGGAAGCCCGCATCGGTGCCCGCCATGAGGGTGACGCCGGCCTGCTGCAGCATCGGCAGCACCGCGGCAACCTGATGGTATTGCTGGTGCCGCGCCTGGATCTGCGCCGGCGTGGCGTTGGCTGCGCGTTCGACGCGCCAGGCGTAGGTCGCCTGCAGTTTCGGGCCGATATAGGCCAGGTAAGAATCATTGGCATGGTCGTCCTGGTCGAGGAAATCCAGGATGCGCCCGCCGTTGAGCGTGGGCGTCACATACACGCCGTTGGCGGCAAACCCCCGATAGGCGGCCATGGCAGTGGCGTGATCGAAACCTCCGTCGAGGCGACGATTGGCTTCGGCCCGGTCGATGCGCTGTGCCGCGAAGTCCGCGGCGATGGCAGCCTCGTCCTTGACCCCGGCCTTGTACGCGTAATCCAGGTGCTCGATCGAACTGATGCCCGCGTCCACCGCCTGCTGCACCGTCAAGGCCATCGGGATGTGCCCGGACGCGCGCAGCCCATTGGCACGCGCGCCACGCACCGCAGCCAGGAACAGCTCAGGGGTAAGTGTGCTGTCGGTGATCTTGACGAAGTCGACCTGGTCCTTCTTCAGGCGCACGAAGGCCGCATCGAGGTCGGCCTGGCTGCCCACTTCGAGGGTGCCCTTCCAGACCGGCTTGATGCCTTCGATTTTCGCGCCGGAGGTGAACAACTGCGGTCCGGCCAGGCTGCCGTCGCGGATCTGCCCGCGCCATTGCAGCACCTGCTCGGGCAGATCGCCGGAGGCGTCGCGGATGCTGGTGATGCCGTGTGCGATATAAAGCGGGAGCAGCGCCTTGTTCTCTTCGATCAGCTCGGGACCACCACCAAAGTGCACGTGCATGTCCCACAGGCCAGGCATCAGATAGCGCCCCTTGGCCTCGATGCGCTGTGGCGCGCGCCACTGCGCGGCAATGGCGTGGTCTTCGCCCACCGCGACGATGTCGGCACCGCGCACCACCACGCTCTGGTTGGCCACGGTGCTGGCGTGTTCGACATCCACCACCGTGACGTGGCGGATGATCAGATCGGCCTGCTCGACGGCGAACGCCGGTGCAGCCAACAGCAGCAAAGCGGGAACCAGGGGGCGCAGCAAGGTCTTCATCGGCAGGTTGGTTCAGGGGAACGGGCCACCATAAGACGGTGGCGCGGGCATGCACCAGTGAAATTTCGACATGCCGCACATGCATATTCTGAATACCGTCCCGCCGCATCACTGCGGCGGGACGGGAGCACCCTGYGGCTTAGACGGAACCCTGCATGGCCGGGCGCGCCTGCAGCGCGGTCAACCACGCCTTCACGTGCGGGTGCGCTTCCACGTCGGCGCCGAAGTACACGCCGTAGCCCACCACCGAACCCACCACCAGGTCGACCAGCGAGTAGTCCTGGCCCAGCATCCAGGTTCGTCCCGTCAAGTGTGCATCCAGGATATCCAGCAGGTCATCGACCCCGGCCAATGCTGCAGCGGCGTGGTCATGGTTCTGCAGTGCCTCCTCGCGGGTAGCCAGCCACAGGCGTGACAACAACGCCGCGTAGGTGACGTAAGCCCAGCTGGTCCACGACAGCGCCTGCAGCCGCGCGGGACTGCCTTCCTTCGGCCACAGCCCCTGCGCCACGCCATGCTGCGCGCCCAGCCATTGCAGGATCGCCAGACCCTCGAACAGCGGCGTGCCGTCGACCACCAGGCACGGCACCTTGCCATTGGGATTGATGGCCAGATAGGCCGGTGTGCGCTGCTCGCCGCTGCGGATGTCGATTTCGACCCGCTCGTGCGGCACCGCCAGTTCGGCCAGCGCGCAGGCGACCGGGGTGGCGCTGGACATCGGGTGCCAATAGAAGACGAGGGACATGCGGAACTCCTTGTGGATGATCGTGGGAAACGTGCAGCCGTGCCGGCCTTGCACCCTGCCCACAGGCTAGCCACCATTGCGGACAGAACCTGTCCCCGATCAACCACCACACTGCCGCCATGCTCTCCGCCTCCGCCCGCCTGCTCAGCCTATTGTCCCTGCTGCAATCGCGCCCGCACTGGGCCGGCAACGCACTGGCCGAACGCATGCAGGTGCATCCGCGCACCCTGCGCCGCGACATCGATCGGCTGCGCCAGCTCGGCTACCCGATCCAGGCCAGCAGTGGCGTGGCCGGCGGCTACGCCTTCCGCGCAGGGCGAGCCCTGCCGCCGCTGCTGCTTGACGATGAGGAAGCACTGGCTGCCGCCATTGCGTTGCGCACCGCCGTGACCGGCACCGTCAGTGGTATCGAGCAGACCGCGATCACCGCACTGGTGAAGCTGGAACAGGTGATGCCGCCGCGCCTGCGCAGGCGGCTGGACGCGCTGCGTTCGACCATCCTGCCGCTGGACCAGTCCGGCCCGGTAGTCGATGCCGGCGTACTGGCGGCGTTGGCCGGCGCGTGCCGCGATCAACTGCAGGTGCACTTTGACTATGCCGACCGCAACGACCAGCGCACCCGGCGCCGGGTCGAGCCACAGGGCGTGGTCCACACGGATCGACGCTGGTATCTGGTGGCGTGGTGCACCGCCCGCGAGGACTGGCGCACKTTCCGCATTGATCGCATCGTGGCCGCACCGACCGTGGGCGCGCATTTCAGTCCGCGCCCGGCGCCAGGCAATGGCGACCTCCGCACCTGGGTGGCGCAATCGCTGTCGCTGGGTCAATACAGCGAACAAGCCCGGGTAATCCTGCATGCCCCGTTGGCCAGCATGCAACGGCAGATTCCGACCTCGGCAGGCAGCCTGGAGCCGGTAGACGCGGAGCGCTGCCTGCTGATCTGCGGGGCCAGCCCGCTGGGCGCGATCGTGTACTGGCTGATGGCACTGGACCTGGAATTCGAGGTGCTCGGGCCACCGGCCCTGCAGCAGAAGCTGCACGAGGCCGGGCAACGCGTCGCCCGCAGCCTCGCACGTGCAGAAGCCGCCGCCGGGTATTGAACACGCCCGCGCCGTTTGCCGCCCCCACGGCGCCATGCTAGAACTCCAGCCCCATGCAGCAGATGGATGGCACCATGAGCGCCAGTGCAAAACCGAATCGCAGCCTGTTCGACCTGGACCTGCTGCGGGCCATCGTCACCG
>NZ_JBFULO010000220.1:0-6058 GCF_054049855.1 Stenotrophomonas sp. P5_B8
GGCCATCGATGCCCACGAGCATCGCTATCACTTCGCCGACGAAAGCATGCTGCTGGATGGCATCCAGCAGGGCCTGCACGGCTCTCGTCTGGCCTGGCTGCCGCAGACCGGCCTGCAGGTGAGTCCGATCAAACTGCTCAGCCTGGGCGGGGAAGATATCGACACGCTGTACCGGGTGGAGCATGGCGAACACGGCAGCGCTCTGGCCGACAGCGTGCAGCGCTTGCTGTCGCGGCATTCCCTTGTCAGCAACGCTGCGCTGCAGTCCTACCGTCCTTTCCTGGCAGCCGTCGGTGGCGCCGATGCGCCGCTGCTGCAGCAGTTGGATTTCCGCGAAAGCCTTGCGCTTTGGCAGCTGGCCGCCGAACAGGGGCCGCAGCTCCCCAGCGGAGCGACCCGAGGGGAGGCAGCGGACTTCGCACTGCAGCACGCACGGCGACCGATCGAGTTCTGCGATTACTACCGCTTCTACCTGCGCACCCAGCACACCGCCGCAACCGCCGAGCAGCGGCTGGAGCGCGCCACGCACGCGCTGCAGATCCTGCTGCCCATGCTGTTCGGTGCGCTGGACGGGCCACAGCTGCCGCGCCTGCCGGCGCCTGAAGAAGTGCGCCAGGCCATCGCCGAGACACTGGAGGCAGGACGACCGGTTGGCTTCGCACGGATCTCCCTGGCCGCCCAGCAGGTCGCGGTAGCCCTGCATGGAATGCCCCTGGATCACGAGACCATCCGCGAGGCAGCGCGCCGGCAGATGCGCGAAGCCCAGGCCTTTCTCAACGAACACCCGGTCCATCGTGGGCGGCTGGGCCAGGACGGCGCCAGCGTGCAGTTCCCGATCGAGGCCTCGCGGCAGCGAGCGGTGGTGCAGGTGGAAGACAACATCATCACCCTGGCGCAGTACAACCGGCTGCTCGGCGATGACGCATCCGAAGCGATGCTCGGTTACCAGGCCAGTTCGGCGTGACGATCGTGGCGCCGTCGCACGGGCCGGAGCACGCGTGCACGTCGTTGGCTGCGGCGGCCGGTGACGCGGTTGTCGCCGGCCGGCAAGCCGCGCGACTACAGGCCGATCAGATCCTGGCCAGCGCGCAGACCGCGCTGCGCCATCTCCTGGGTGCCCGCGCTGGCGGGCACCCTTCCTCTTCCCCAGACGGAGCCATCCCGATGACCTTCCCGACCCCGCTTCCTTCGCCACCGGACGGTGGCCGCCCCCCCCACAAAAGCCCGATGGAGATCGCACAGGAACTGGCTGAAGCGGCGATGGCGGCCACCGAGCAGTCCATTCGCGCGGCGATGGAAGCCTCCCAACATGCGATCGAAGCCGCCAACGAAGCGGCTCGCCGGGCAGATGCCGCCGCCGAAGACGCTGTTCGCCGCGCTACCGAAGCCGCCGCCGAGGACGACGCAAAGTGGGAACAGCGCCGCTAGGCCGCTTGACCAGGAGCATTATCCGGCGGGCCTGCGCCGGTAGCTGCGTGGACTGACCCCCACCACCCGCCGGAAGCTTTTCTCGAAATGGCTCAGGTCGCCAAAGCCGACCTGAAGGGCCACATCGGTGATGCGCAGGCGTTGTTCGCTGCGCAGCAACTGTTTGGCATGTTCGATCCGCAACTGCTGCAACAGCGGCTTGAACGTGGTACCCAGCTCGTTGCGAAACAGGAACCCGAGGTGGGACTGGCTGACGTGTGCCTGCCTGGCGAGGTCGCCCAGGGTGAGCGGTTCGGCCGCGTGGTCTTTGAGATAGGCAAGCGCACGCTTGAGGCCGTCATGCAGACCGTCGTTCAGGCGATCATATGCGGACCGTGGCAGATCGCGGCCTTCGCGCGCGTCTGTGGCCGAGGGATCATCCCCCGCGTCCAGCTCATCCAGCGGGAAGGCGCCGGGGTCGGTCGCCGTCGCTGCGGGCGCCTCGGCGGCGGTCGCCTCCATCGCCCAGGACAGCCCCGGCGCGTGCCGCATCACATCCTCCCTGCGGATCGGACGGCCCGCGGTCATTACCGCCAGCCGCACCACCACCCGCTCCATCTCCAGCAGGTTGCCCGGCCAATCATGGCGACGCAGTATCTCCAGCAATTCCCCACGGATTACCTGGGAATCGAACCCGTGCAGATCCAGAGCGCGGGCGGCCAGTGCGCCGATGTCTTCGACGCGTTCGCGCAAGGGGGGAATATCCACGGTGAGAAACTCCAGGCCGGCCAGCAACGCGCGCGAGAACTGCCGGTCACGCACACGCTGTTCCAGATCTACGCTGCTGGAGGCGATCACCCGGGTGGGCTGCACGGGTCGGGCATCGGCCACAGCGGCATTCAGTCCCTGGATACGGTGCGGAAGTTGCCCCTGCAGGCTTGCCGGCAACTCATCGACCTCATGGAAGTACAACGTGCCGCCCTGCGCACGTGCAAACCACTCGCCGGGCTCACCCAGCGGATGGGCGCAGTTGACCTCGACGAACGGCCCCAACCGTGACGGACCACAGCTGTGCAGGGCCGCGGCAAGCTCTACTTTTTCTGTGCCGAATTCACCGCGTACCAGCACCGGCAGGCTGCTGGCCACGGCGCGTTCGACAAACCCCTCGATCTGCTTCATCGCTTCACACGTACCCACCAGGAGCAGCGGTCGGCTCAGGACGGCTTCTGCCCAGGTCTTGGTTTCGTAGCGTTTTATCAGCTGTGCGCAGCGGTGGGCAAACAATTCACCCAAGGCGAGCGCGGTGTCGTCCAGCAGCCCGCTCTTGCCTTCCAGGTGGAGCTCTCCCAGCACCTCGTCGCCGTAGCGGATGGGTAGCCGCTGCGACGCCGGTAGTTCACGATCACCGACGGTGGCCGGCGTCGTCGCCTGGCCGTCTGCGGCCATTCCGCGCAACCGTACGCGCCCGCCGCGCAATGCCTGGTGCTGCGAAAACTCCTCCACGAACGCACCCAACAGTTCGGGCAACGAGGGGTACGGACGATATGCGCGCTGCAGCATTTCACTGACTTGCCTGTGCATTGAAACTCCCTCTGGATTGGCAACCCGGTGCGAGCACACCAGGCGATCGCACGATAGGTGCCACGCGGCGCCATCGCGGGATGCTGCGATGTCCACGCCACATGCCGCGCCTGCTGGGCGCGGTGCGTTGCCATGACACGGCGCCAGCCGCCCTCTCCCCGGGCGGTCGTGGCGAACATCGATCATCTCCAGACGGGGCCATAATCGAGGTGAGCTATCCGTGATCGAAATCGCCTACCCGAAGCACCAAATATTTGACGCTCAACACGTCGCCGGTGGAATGTCCCGATATTCACGTGAATATGTGGATTGAATCTCACTTTGGCGCGTTTCAACGCCCTGCATGGGTCACGTGGCAACGGAGGCCCGGGGGCAGTCCGTCAAAGTCCCATCGCCCTCTTGCACGTAACGCGCCCCCACACTGCGCGCCAGCCAGGCAGAAAATGGCGACCTGAACGCATTCAGAGCCTCCCCATGGCCCGGCCGTCGGCCGTGCTCCCGCTTCTACACGCCTCCCGCGCGACACCACATTGGCGCCAACACCCCCGGATCGGGGACAATACCCGCCGACCGGACGCCCCGGTCCGCTACAGCACGGACCCGCATCGAGGCGGTCATCGCTCTGCCGTCTGTCGCTGTATCCCCGCCGCTGCTCCCGGATCTGAATTGAATACCATTGCCACTCCCGTCGATGCCGACGACCTCCCCCTGACCGACCGCCTGCGCGCCGCACTGGACCTTCTGGAGGCGATCGAGGCCGATCGCAGCGTGCTCGACACCCTGCCCGACGCCGATCGTGCGCGGCTGCATCAGGTAGTGGCCAAGGTCTATCACCCCGAGCCGAAGGCGCGCCGGCAGATGCTCAAGCAGCAGGCCAAGCAGCGCCACCAGGAAAAGGTGCGCAAGGCCGAGGCCCTGCTCGATCAAACCGGCATCCGCGCCCTGCGGCGCAAGCCGGTGTTCAGCACGCCGAACTACTTCCCGCCGCATGCGGCGGGTCTGCACGATGCGCACAACGGCGAGAACGCCAGCGCAGCGCCTGAACCGGTGCATTCGCCCGAGCTGCGCCATTGCTATGTGTGCAAGCAGAAGTTCACCCAGCTGCATCATTTCTACGACCAGATGTGCCCCACCTGCGCCGAGCTGAACTTCGTCAAGCGCACCGAGACCGCCGACCTGCGCGGCCGCGTGGCGCTGCTGACCGGCGGCCGGGTCAAGATCGGCTACCAGGCCGGGCTGAAGCTGCTGCGTGCGGGTGCCGAGCTGATCGTGACCACGCGCTTCCCGCGCGATTCGGCGGCGCGTTACGCCGAAGAGCCCGACTTCGCCGAGTGGGGCCACCGCCTGCAGGTGTACGGGCTGGACCTGCGCCACACGCCCAGTGTGGAAGCGTTCTGCAGCGAACTGCTGGCCACGCGCACGCGCCTGGATTTCATCATCAACAACGCCTGCCAGACGGTACGCCGCCCGCCGCAGTTCTACGCGCACATGATGGCCGGCGAAACCGCGGCCCTGCATGAGGTGCCCGAGACGCTGCGCCGCCTGATCGGCGATTACGAGGGCCTGCGCAGCGCCGAGCTGCTGGGCGCCACCTCGGCCACGGCGCTGCCGGTGGTACAGGACCAGGGCTTCAACGGTGCCAACGGCCTGACCCGCGCGGCCGAGCTGTCGCAGGTGCCGTTGCTGGATGACGAACTGGTCGGCCAGCAGCACCTGTTCCCCGATGGCCGCCTGGACCAGGACCTGCAGCAGATCGATCTGCGCGGCCGCAATTCGTGGCGCATGCAGATGGACGAAGTGCCATCGGTGGAACTGCTGGAGACCCAGCTGGTCAACGCCATTGCGCCGTTCATCATCAATGCGCGGCTGAAGCCGCTGATGCTGCGCACGCCCGAGCGCGACAAGCACATCGTCAACGTGTCGGCGATGGAGGGGCAGTTCTACCGCAACTTCAAGACCACCCGGCATCCGCATACCAACATGGCCAAGGCCGCGTTGAACATGATGACGCGCACCTCGGCGGCCGATTACCAGAACGACGGCATCCACATGAACAGTGTCGACACCGGCTGGGTGACCGACGAGGATCCGGCCGATCTGGCCGCGAAGAAGGTGGAACAGGAGCGCTTCCATCCGCCGCTGGACATCGTCGATGGCGCCGCGCGCATCGTCGACCCGATCATCCACGGCTTCAACAGCGGCGAGCACGTCTGGGGCCAGTTCCTGAAGGACTACGCCCCCACCGACTGGTGATCGTGGCGGTGGGCGGCAGGCCGGGCCGGGCTCAATGCTCGGCCGGGCTGCGCACCGTGCTGTACGTCATGCGGCCGTTGCGAAGCACGCCGCGCGTGGTGTCGACCGACTCGCCATCGGCGGACAGCGCCTCTTCCCAGCTCTCGAACAATTCCAAGCTGCCGTCACGATACCGGTAGGTTTCCGAGGCGTGCGCGCAGCAGCCGTTGCGCGCGGAAGAGGTCACGGTGCGCTGCGCCGCATTGATGGACAGCTGTGGCATGCCTGACAAGGTGGAGTCGTAGACAAAGTTCTGCGAGGCCGGGTCGAACAGAAACACGTTGTCGGTGCTGTTTGGTCCCGCGCCGCCGGACATCCCCGGCACCAGGATGTCCGGGTGGCCGTCGAAGTTGGCATCCACCAGTTGCAGCACGTCCCCTGCTCCACCGATGGGATCGGCATCGAAATCGCGCAGGATCTGCACGCGCTTGCCGGTGGTGGCGTCCAGAACGTCGATGGCGCTCAGCACCCGTTGCGGGTCGTCGTCATCGCTGTCGTTGCGCTCGAAGCCCAGCCGGAACCGGAACGCCGGCGTCACCGCCGTCTGCGCGACCCACTCCGGTCGAGACAACGCATCGCGGTCGATCCAGCCTGACGCAGTGCTGCCGTCCGATGCGATGCGTTCGATCTGGAACCATGCCGGCGTGCGCGATACCACCGCGAGATAGCTGCCTGCTTTCAGCGGCTCGCCCGCACGGGTCGCCAACGGCTCAGCCTGCGCAACCACGTCGATAGGCAGATACAACACATCGGAATAGTCACGCGCCTGCTGTAGCAC
>NZ_JBFULO010000221.1:0-6028 GCF_054049855.1 Stenotrophomonas sp. P5_B8
GCTTGCTGCCGGGGATCCAATACGGTGGCAGAAACCACGTGCGACTCAGTATTCATAGCGCTTCCTTCCTGTGCATGAACCCTCTGTACCGGCACGCTGACAAGTATCGCCCCAGCCATCAGACAGGCAATACGGTTCGGTTTCATGCGCGGGAGGCCTCGGGGGATGAAGGTCACCACGATAGTCGCCGGCCGCTACCGCGATAACCCGGCTGAAAGTTGATGCATTGCTGAATTCAGCTCACAATTGGCCATGAGCGCTGTGAAGACCAACGATCTCCAGGCCTTTCTGGTAGTGGCACAGGAACAGAGCTTCACCAAGGCGGCCGTTCGCCTGGGAGTGACCCCCTCTGCACTCAGCCACTCGATGCGGTTGCTGGAAGAACGCCTGGGCATCCGGATACTGGCCCGCACTACACGCAACGTCTCCCCTACCGAGGCGGGCGAGCGGCTGATGCACTCCATCGCACCGCACTTCGAGGCCATCGGCGCCAGCGTCGAGGCACTGGGGGAGCTGCGCGACCGTCCGGCCGGAACCCTACGGATCTCCTGCACGGACGATTCCTTGGAGACCATCATCCGTCCGCGGCTTGCCGGGTTCCTCGCCGAATACCCGGATATCACGCTTGAGTTCTACGTGGACTACGGGTTCACCAACGTGGTGGAACAACGCTTCGACGCTGGCATCCGGCTGGGCGAGGCGCTCAGCAAGGACATGATCGCGGTCAGGGTTGGACCCGATTGGCGCTTGGTCGTGGTTGGATCTCCTCATTACTTCGCGAAGCATCCGAAGCCGCGGAAGCCCGCCGACATCATGGAACACCGATGCGTGCACATCCGGCATCGTCCAAACGGTGTCATTTACGCCTGGGAGTTCGAGGAGGGGGGCAAGGAGTTCACCGTACGCGGCGAAGGCCAACTGGTGTTCAACAGCATGACCCACGTCGTCAATGCCGCCGTGGACGGCCTGGGCTTGGCCTATGCGCCCGAACCGATGGTCACCGAGCATATTGCGGCGGACAGGCTGGTTGCCGTGTTGGACAAATGGTGCTTGCCCTTCCCCGGCTACCACCTCTACTACCCCAACCGCCGGCAGCCCTCGCCTGCGTTTACGGCGCTGGTCGCTTGGCTGAAGCGGGATGAGTGAAATGGGAAGGACGTAGGGGAGATGACGGCGGCCTCTTTCGAGGAAATGATGAGGTCCTGAAACTGACCGCCCTACGGACAGCGCATTGGTCGCTGCCACAACCGTCTCTCATTGATGCAAGGTGCGCTTCCGGCCAGAAGCGGGTGTTCTCATCCGCTTCCAAACCTGTTGCAGAACAGAGGGCGACGCCCACCGACGTGGGTATCAATCGGCGCGGCAGTGGTGACGGACCAACACTGCGGCCCATCACGACAATCCCGTCACGGGTTTCCGGAGATGCTCTGATCATTCCCCCTGTTCAGGAGCAACGATGCCCACCTCAGCATCTTTTGTCATTCGCTCCTTTGAAGCGAGCTATGCCGCATCCGGCGAAGTAGAGCGAATCCTGGCGCTGACCGTGGAATGCGGCCATTGCAGCACAACCACTGCCTCAACCCTTGGCTCCCTGATGGAGCTTCCAGGTGGTGCGCTTTTTCGCTGTGGGCAGTGCGGCTCGCATCACGCCGTCAGCAACGCGCGGCTCTCGGCTATTGGCGAGCCTTTCAGGCGTTCTGCGGAGCACGCGTTGGCACGGGAAATGCAGCTCAACCCTATGCTGCCAGTGTTCCATCGGGCCCTGGCCATCGAAACGAGATAGTAGCCGGCGGACGTCCTGGCCTTGGCCTCGACGTCCACGCTCACCGTCCTGAGCTGCCCTTGGACGTCGCATTCTTGTCCCCGTCGGACGGCGCGTCGGGGTCTTCCTTCCCGGCGTGAGCATGTCCACCCGTCGGGTCTTCGATCTGGATGACCTTCCCCTTCTGCCACGCATCGGCGCCTGCATCGTTTGAGGGCGCGGCGATGTCGGCACGGCGCTTTCGCTTGTCCTCACTACTGACCCCGAGCCGGGCGTCACGGGCAGCGACCATGGCCGGGTCCGCCTGGCCATCTGCGGTGAATCCCATCATCAGCTGCGGCATGCCTCGGGGCAGGTCCTTGTCCAGGTCTGTGTGCCAGGTGTGCCAGGTCTTGCCATCACGGCCACATGTTTCGATGGCAACGCCAGGGAGTATGAAACGATCGTGATTCAGGAAGCGGTTGCCGGCATCGGCGCCCGAAAGACCATGGCATTACGACTGCTCGAAGCGTCCAGGGCAGCCGCCGTCCTCAAACTGGCGAGCTACCTGCGCCGCTGAGGCGTCGACTGGATACACCTTCGGCCTCCGTCTCACCGTCCCCTCTCACATAAGCAGGCGACTACCCATCGGTGGGCGCGGCGGTTGCAGGCAAGCCGTTGCATGCGGAGCGCCGTCCGAGGCCAGATGGGACGCTTCCGGAGACCCCATGCCGGTCTGTTCAAGCCCCTCCTGCACCGCTGCAAGCAGCCGGCTGGCACAGCGGACAGCGCTCCCGAGGCCAGGATCCAGCCCCACGATGTAAACGAAGCAGCCGTCAAACTTCGCCGACGCCGTCTCCAATCCCTCTGAATAGGTCATCTCGCGTTTGAGCGCCTTGAACCAGCGCTTGGGTGGCTCGGCGTCCAGCTCGATCACCACGGCGGCTTCGCCGAAGTCCAGCGGCATCGCTTCGATCCTCACCACCTTGGGGCTTGACGGGGTCTTTTGTCTGGCGGCCATTGCCCTTCTCCTCTGGAACAATGACGGAGAAGTATCCGCAGCAGGCGCCAAGAGCGCGTCAAAATTTGCTGACCGCCGGCGCGATTTTCTTTGCAGCTGCAGTGGCGCTGCTTAGCCGCGCAGAGAAGGCGCGAAGGTGGCACTGCTTCACTGCACCCTTGCGGCAACGCATGCGCTGCGAGGACTCGCCTGAGGCACTTCTTGCGGTCAGTGGCATCGGTTGCGCAGGCTGAGGCCGGCACGCGTCAGGCCGTAGACACCCCTGGCATCCGCGCCAGCACATCCGCCCGGCAGACATCCAGAAGTTCGTCCGCCAGCGCCGAATCGTCCGGGCAGGACCGGGACAGCACCATCGCCCCAACAGCCTGCGCCATCAAGGCGATCCGACGCGCGCGCGCCTGCTCGGCCGTGGCGGCGTCGGCCTGTTGTTCCAGCGTAGGAGCGACCGCCAGCTGCGCCTCGATACCTGCCGCAAAGGCCGCCTTGACCGCCGTCGGCTGACGCGCCGCGTCGGTGCACAGCGCTGCCATGGTGCAACCCTGGCCTGGTGCGTCCCGGTGCTCGCGGGAAAGGTAGTAGCGCACGAAGCTCTCCCGGTCCGTGCCGGCCGCGGCGTCGGCCGATTTGGCCAAGCCGCACCTCGCCGCTTCCGCCATCAGGTCGGCCTTCGACCCGAAGTGCTTATAGAAGCCGCCGTGCGTAAAGCCCGCGGCCCCCATCAGGTCTGCCACGCCCACGCCGTCGTATCCCCGCTCCCGGAACAGGGTGGAGGCGGTTTCGACGATGTGCGCCCGGTTGGCCTGCGCCTGTGCCTTGGTGACCTTCATGAACGATGCCCTGCAACGCGGTGCTGCGGAAGTAAGGCACTTTACCACACTTAGATTACGCACATCATCAAACCATTGACATCTAAGATTACGGTCATCATCATTGCGCCAGCCCTATCCCGGAGCGGGCTTCCGCCCCTCCGCAACGCCCCGTCAACGATCACGACCCCACACCCCATGACGACCCCGACGCTCTTCCAGCCCTACCCCCTTGGCCCGCTGACGCTGGCCAACCGCATCGTGATGGCCCCGCTGACGCGCAACCGCGCCGGTGCCGGCCTGGTGCCCAGCCCGCTGGCCGCCACCTACTACGCCCAGCGCGCCTCGGCCGGCCTGATCATCACCGAGGCCACCCAGATTTCGGCGCAGGCCCAGG
The DNA here is from genome assembly GCF_054049855.1 of Stenotrophomonas sp. P5_B8. NCBI lineage: Bacteria > Pseudomonadati > Pseudomonadota > Gammaproteobacteria > Lysobacterales > Lysobacteraceae > Stenotrophomonas > Stenotrophomonas sp. P5_B8. Next base: position 3,966 of record NZ_JBFULO010000221.1, read on the forward strand.
GCTACCAGGACACGCCGGGGCTCTACACCCAGGACCAGATTGACGGCTGGCGCGCGGTCACCGATGCCGTGCATGCCCGCGGCGGGCGCATCTTTGTGCAGCTGTGGCACGTGGGCCGCATCTCGCACGTGGACCTGCAGCCCGGCAATGCCGCACCCGTCTCCGCCTCGGCCATCCGCGCGCAGACCAAAACCTTCGTCCACAACGGCTTTGTCGATGTGTCCGAACCGCGCGCATTGGAGATCGACGAGCTGCCGGCCATCGTCAACGACTTCCGCCAGGCTGCCGCCAATGCCATCGCCGCCGGTTTTGACGGCGTGGAAATCCACGGTGCCAACGGCTACCTGCTCGAACAGTTCATCAAGGACGGCGCCAACCAGCGCACCGACGCCTACGGCGGCTCCATCGAGAATCGCGCGCGCCTGCTGCTGGAGGTCACCGCCGCCGTGGCGCAGGAGATCGGCGCGGATCGCACCGGCGTGCGCATCTCGCCGGTGTCGCCGGCCAACGCCATCGCCACGGTCAGCGACCCGCAGCCGCAGTACGACTACATCGTCGACCAGCTCAGCGCGCTGGGCATCGTCTACCTGCACGTGGTCGAAGGCGCAACCGGCGGCCCGCGTGACGTGGCGCCCTTCGACTTCGATGGGCTGCGCGGTCGTTTCAAGGGCACCTACCTGGCCAACAACGGCTACGACCTGGACCTGGCCAACGCACACCTCGCCGAAGGCAAGGCAGACCTCATCGCGTTTGGCCGTGCCTTCATCAGCAATCCCGATCTGGTGGAACGCCTGCAGACCCGCGCGCCCTTGAACGCATTGAACCCCGCCACGTTGTACGGCGGCGGCGCGGAGGGCTACACCGACTACCCCGCATTGACCGATCCGACGCCGCAGTAATCCGTTCAACAGCGTCGCGCTGCACCCCTTCTCGCCCACCCCATTCCAAGAGACACACCATGAGCCTGCTTCCCACCGTCCTCATCACCGGCGCCTCCAGCGGCATCGGCACCGTTTACGCCGAACGCTTCGCGCGCCGCGGCCACGACCTGGTGCTGGTCGCGCGCGACAAGACGCGCCTGGACACGCTGGCCGCCCGCCTGCGCCAGGACACCGGGGTCGCCGTAGACGTCCTGCCGGCCGACCTCACCCAGCCCACCGATCTGGCCAACGTGGAAACCCGCCTGCGCGACGATGCGCGTATCGGCATCCTGATCAACAACGCCGGCATCGCCCAGTCCGGTGGCTTCACCGCGCAATCGGCCGACAGCATCGATCAGCTGGTGACGCTGAACACTCTCGCCCTGACGCGCCTGGCCGCGGCCGTTGCACCCCGCTTGGCCGACGCCGGCGAAGGCGCGATCGTCAACATCGGCTCGGTAGTGGGTCTGGCGCCCGAGTTCGGCATGTCCGTCTACGGTGCGACCAAAGCCTACGTGCTGTTCCTGTCGCAGGGACTCAGCCTGGAGCTGTCACCCAAGGGCGTCTTTGTGCAGGCCGTGCTGCCTGCCACCACGCGCACCGAGATCTGGGAGYGTGCCGGCATCGACATCAACACGTTGCCGGAGGTGATGGATGTCGGCGAGCTGGTGGATGCCGCCCTGGTCGGCTTTGATCGTCGCGAAACCGTGACCATTCCGCCGCTGCATGTGGCCGCACGCTGGGACACGCTGGAGGCATCGCGCCAGGGCCTGCTCTCGGACGTCCGGCAGGCGCAGGCCGCAGAGCGCTATCGCGCATGAGAGCCTTCCTCATCCACCGCTATGGCAAGAACGAAACGGGGCAGATCGATGACGTGCCAACGCCGGCGCTGCGCGACGACGATGTACTGATCCGCGTGCATGCGGCCAGCGTCAACGCGCTGGACACGAAGATCCGGCGGGGCGACTTCAAGGTGATCCTGCCGTATCGCCTGCCGCTGATTCTGGGCAACGACTTGGCCGGTACGGTGGAGCGTGTCGGTGCCGGGGTTTCCCAGTTCAAACCGGGCGACGAGGTATATGCACGCCCCGACGATGATCGCATCGGGACGTTCGCCGAGTTCATCGCGGTCAGCGACGCATC
>NZ_JBFULO010000222.1:0-6023 GCF_054049855.1 Stenotrophomonas sp. P5_B8
GCGCGCCGGTGCGGGCGCTAGGTTCAGCACCGCACTCATGCATCCACCTGTTTGCGCACGGCAGCCTTGGCCTGCAGGTCGATCACGGCCTGCGCGCGCTCCAGCCCGGCCTGCAGATCGGCGAGCAGGTCTTCGGCGGATTCGATGCCCACCGACAGGCGCAACAGGCCTTCGCTGATGCCGGCATGGGCGCGCGCCTCGGGGGTCATCGCGGCATGGGTCATGGTCGCCGGATGCGCTACCAGGCTTTCCACGCCACCGAGCGATTCGGCCAGGGTGAAGCAGCGCAACCCATCAACGAATGCGCGCACCGCCGCGTGCGGATCATCGCCCTCGCACGAGGCCAGTTCGAAGGACAGCATCGCGCCGAAGCCGTCCTGCTGGCGCGCGGCGATGGCGTGGCCGGGATGATCGGCCAGCCCCGGGTAGTAGACGTTGGCCACCGCATCGCTGGCGACCAGCAGGTCGACCACCTCGGCGGTGTTCTCCTGGTGCGCACGCAGGCGCGCGCCGAGCGTGCGCAGGCCACGCAGGGTCAGGAACGCATCGAACGGCGACCCGGTCAGGCCCAGCGCGTTGGCCCACCACACCAGCTGCTCATGCACCGCCGCATCGCGTGCGATCACCGCACCGCCCACCACGTCGCTGTGGCCGTTGATGTACTTGGTGGTGGAGTGCAGCACCACGTCCGCCCCGAAGGCGATCGGCTGCTGCAGCGCCGGTGACAGGAACGTGTTGTCCACCACCACCTTGGCCCCGGCCTTGTGCGCGGCATCGATGACGAAACGCAGGTCGGTGATGCGCAGCAGCGGGTTGGACGGGGTTTCGATCAGCACCAGCGTCGGCGACTGCGCCAGCGCATCGGCAAGCGAACGCGGGTCGGTCAGGTCGGCGGTGATCAGGCCGAAGTGGCCCTTCTTGGCCAATGCGTTGAACAGACGCCAGCTGCCACCGTAGGCATCATGCGGCACCACCAGCGTATCGCCGGGCTGCAGCAGCGCGTTGAGCACCAGGTTGATCGCGCCCATGCCGGTGGAGGTGATCACCCCACCCGCGCCGCCTTCCAGTTCGGCCAGCGCTTCGCCAAGCAGGTCGCGCGTGGGATTGCCACTGCGGGTGTAGTCGTACTGGCGCTTGTTGCCGAAGCCATCGAAGCTGAAGTTGGACGACAGCACGATCGGCGGCGTCACCGCACCGTGGGCGGTGTCGCGGTCGATGCCGGCGCGCACGGCGGCGGTGACGCGGCTACAGGACGGCTCGGTACCGGTGGACAGGCTCATGCGGTTTCTCCCAGGGAACGAATGGCGGTGGCGAGGATCGCGTCGATGCGATCGGTTTCTTTGAGAAAGGCATCGTGGCCGTACGGCGAGCGCAGCACGCGCAGGCTGCCGCGCGGCCCCAGCCCTTCGACCAGGCCAACGCAATCGGCCAGCGGCACCAGACGGTCGCCTTCCACGGCCACCACCACGGTCGGCAGGTGGATGGCGGTCGGGTCGACGCGGTGCAGGTCGATCGATTCGGACAGGCGCAGGTAGGCGTCCACCGCGGTGCGCGCCACGTACTGCGCGCCGGCGGCATCGAGGTAATCCTCGGCGGCCACGCGCACGCGGCCGTTGACCACTTCCGGCGGTGCATCGAAGCGCTCGCCGAATTCTTCCGGCGTGCGGTAGCTGAGCATCGCGAACTGCCGCGCCAGGGCCAGCCCGTGGCCTTCGGCGCATTGCAGCTGGCCCAGGGCCACCGCACGGCGCTGCAGTGCGCGCCAGGCCGAGGCGTAGGGATGCGGACGATGCGCGCCGCTTACCGCCACCAGCTTGAGCAGACGCGGGCGATGGCGGATGGCGAACTGCTGGCCAACCAGTGCACCGTAGGAATAGCCGACGAAGCACAACACCTGGGCAATGCCGAGATGGTCGAGCAGCAGTGCCAGCGCGTCGGCCTGGTCGGCCGTATCGATGGGCAGGTCCAGCGCGCCGTCGGCACCGATGAAATCGAAGGCGAGGATGCGCTGCTCGGCTGGGTCCAGTGCGCGGCCGGCGGCGACAAGCCCTTCGGCCCAGCCTTTTTCCGGGAATTCGGTGTTGGCGGCCACGTGCCGATGCGCGGAAATGCCCCCGGCCAGCACCACCACCGGTGCACCCGCACGCCCCACCAGTTCATAGCGCAGGCGTACCGGACGGGCACCGGCGTGGCGCATCGACAGCACCGCGGCGATTTCGCCGCGCACGGCGTTGGACCCGGCGTCGAGCGGGACGCTGATCGGTGCGAAGGCGTCGGTGGCAACAGCGGTGGCGGTGGCGAAACCCATGGCGGTATCCAAAGTAGGAAAACGGCCATCGAGCTTTCGCGGAGCTCGCGTTCGAAGCGCACGCACGGTGCACGGTTCGAACCATCTTTCGGAAGACACCAACGGTCTCCGCAGGATTTGGCACCTACGCAGGTCGCTTTCGCGTCTGCGGGCTGCCCCGGCTTCAAAGGGCCTGTCCCTCTGCCGGTCTCGATGGTGGAGCCACGATGCCAGCCCCTTTCAGCGATGTCAATCCTTTCATCGGGATGAAGCGATATAGTTTTTTCTCATCAGGGCGCCACCCGCACGCACCGAGCGTCGCGCTTTCCTGAACGGACCCGGTTGCGTACAGTCGCGCCCATCTCCACCGGATCCCCGCCATGCGCCGTGCGCTGCTGCTGACCTTGCTGTCGTGTCCTCTCGCCCTCCAGGCCGCCAGCGTGCCCGGCAATGCCGCCTGGCGCTCGGGCTGGGGCCTGGTCGAGCAGGCCCACGCCGCCGCGCCGGCCAACCGCCTCGATGCGGGCATTGCCACGGTCAAGCTGGAGGGCGGTGGCAGCCGCTGGCAGGCTCGCGTGGACAACCACCTGTTCGGGCCGGTGCAGATCGCACTGCGCCAACCGGCCGGCGCCACGGCGTTGCCCGGCCTGCCGCTGCAGGCGGTGCTGGCCGGCTCGGCCAGCGTCGTGGTGACCCGCCTGCAACTGTCGTCGGACATACCACGGCTGGACCTGCTGCTCGATGCGGTGCCCGGCGATCCCACCGCCACGGCCCAGGACGTGGCCTACCAGCTGCCTTTCGATGCCAGGCGCTTCCAGGTCACCCAGGCTCCGCAGGGCCGTTTCAGCCACACCGATGCGGAGAACCGCGACGCCATCGACTTCGCCCTGGCCGAAGGGACCTCGGTGCTCGCCGCGCGCGCCGGCCGGGTGATGCAGGTGCAGGGCAATTTCGACGGGAACGGACAGGACCCGGTGCGCGATCGGGCGCGGGCCAACTTCATTCGGATCCTGCACGAAGACGGCAGCATGGCCGTCTACGCGCACCTGCAGGCCAACGGCGTCCTGGTGCGCAGCGGCCAGCGGGTCGACGCTGGCCAGCGGATCGGCCTGTCGGGCAACACCGGTTTCAGCACCGCGCCGCACCTGCATTTCGTGGTCCAGACCAACAGTGGCATGCAGCTGCGGTCGGTGCCGGTACGGATCGTGACCCCGCAGGGCGAGCTGCACTTCGCCCGCGAAGCCGATCCGGGCGGCCCCGCCGCCCTGCCCTGACCCCGGCCACGCCCGCCCCCGCTATACTGGACGGCTTATCTCCATGAAAAGCGCCCCGGGCGGGCGCGTCACGCCATGTCCGAAGTCGCCAACGAAGCCGCGCGCCGCCGCACCTTCGCCATCATTTCCCATCCTGACGCCGGCAAGACCACGCTGACCGAAAAGCTGCTGCTGTTCGGCGGTGCGATCCAGATGGCCGGTTCGGTGAAGGGCCGCAAGGCCGCGCGCCACGCAACGTCCGACTGGATGGCGCTGGAAAAGGAGCGCGGGATCTCGGTCACCTCCTCGGTGATGCAGTTCCCTTACGAAGGCAAGATCGTCAACCTGCTCGACACCCCCGGCCACGCCGACTTCGGCGAGGACACCTACCGCGTGCTCACCGCGGTGGACTCGGCGCTGATGGTGATCGACGTGGCCAAGGGCGTGGAAGAGCGCACCATCAAGCTGATGGAAGTGTGCCGCCTGCGCGATACCCCGATCATGACCTTCATCAACAAGCTCGACCGCGAGGGCAAGGAGCCGATCGACCTGCTGGATGAAGTGGAGAGCGTGCTCGGCATCCAGTGCGCGCCGGTGACCTGGCCGATCGGGATGGGCCAGCGCCTGAAAGGCGTGGTCCACCTGATCAGCGGCGAAGTCCACCTGTACGAACAGGGCCGCAACTTCACCCGCCAGGATTCGACCATCTTCCCGTCGATCGATTCGCCAGGCCTGGCCGAGAAGATCGGTGAGCGCATGCTGGCCGACCTGCGCGACGAGCTGGAACTGGTGCAGGGCGCCAGCCACCCGTTCGACCTGGAGGCCTACCTGGCCGGCAAGCAGACCCCGGTGTTCTTCGGCTCGGGCGTGAACAACTTCGGCGTGCAGCCGCTGCTGGACTTCTTCGTCGAGCACGCGCCGTCGCCGCAGCCGCGCGCCACCACCGGCCGGGTGATCGCGCCGGAGGAAAACAAGCTCACCGGCTTCGTGTTCAAGATCCAGGCCAACATGGACCCGCAGCATCGCGACCGCGTGGCCTTCATGCGGATCTGCTCGGGCCGGTTCGTCGCCGGCATGAAGACCTTCCACGTGCGCACCGGCAAGGAAATGAAGCTGGCCAACGCGCTGACCTTCATGGCCAGCGATCGCGAGATCGCCGCCGAAGCGTGGCCGGGCGATGTCATCGGTATCCACAACCACGGCACCATCTCCATCGGTGACACCTTCACCGAAGGCGAGGCGGTGAGCTTCACCGGCATCCCGAACTTCGCCCCGGAACTGTTCCGCCGCGCACGCCTGCGCGATCCGCTCAAGCTCAAGCAGCTGCAGAAGGGCCTGGCCCAGCTCTCCGAAGAAGGTGCCACGCAGTTCTTCCGCCCGCTGATGAGCAACGATCTGATCCTCGGTGCGGTGGGTGTGCTGCAGTTCGACGTGGCCGCCTACCGCCTGAAGGACGAGTACGGCGTGGAAGCCACCTTCGAGCCGGTCAGCGTGACCACGGCGCGCTGGGTCACCTGCAGCAACGAGAAGAAGCTGGAGGAGTTCCGCGAAAAGAACGCGGGCAACCTGAGCATCGATGCGGCCGGGCAGCTGGTGTATCTGGCACCGACCCGGGTCAACCTGCAGCTGGCGCAGGAGCGTGCGCCGGATGTGCGCTTCGCTGCCACGCGCGAAGCGGCACACAGTATTTCGGTCGGCTGATACCGCGTCTGAACAGGCCCGCGTGCATGCGCGCGCCATCGCGGCGATGATAGGGGGGAGCGGGTCCCCCCTCCCCGCAGTGTCGATCGCCATGACTACAGTTGCTTCCGTACGTGAAGAAATCGCCAGCGCGCTGACCCACGGGCTCGGCGCGGTGGCCGCGCTGGCCGCCAGCGCTGTGCTGATCACCCTGGCCGCCATCTATGGCGACGGCTGGCAGTTGGCCAGCGCGATCGTGTTCGGGGTGGCGTTGCTGCTGCTGTACACGGCCTCCACGCTGTACCACGCGATCCAGCACCCGGTCGTCAAGGGTCGGCTGAAGGTGTTCGATCACTGCGCCATCTACCTGCTGATCGCCGGCACGTATACGCCGTTCACGCTGATCGGGCTGCGTGGCGGTCCGTGGGGCTGGGGCATGTTCACCGCGATCTGGGTGCTGGCCTTTGCCGGGGTGATCTTCAAGCTGTTCTTCACCGGGCGCTTCAAGCTGCTGTCGACGATCATCTACATCGCGATGGGCTGGATGGTGATGGTGGCGATCAAGCCGATGTGGGCCTCGATCGATGGCTGGACGTTGGGTTGGCTGCTCGCTGGCGGGCTGTCCTATACGTTGGGCACGTATTTCTACCATCGCGAATCGATCCGTTATTCGCACGCGATCTGGCATCTGTTTGTGATCGGCGGCAGTGTCTGTCATTTCGTCGCGGTGACTGCGCAGATTCTTTGAGGGTGTTGTTTTTTTCGGCAACTTTTTAAGGTCAAGGTCAAGGTCAACTTCAACT
>NZ_JBFULO010000223.1:0-5989 GCF_054049855.1 Stenotrophomonas sp. P5_B8
GTTGGCGGGACCGTGTGTTGCCATGGATGGCAACACCGAGCCCCCAGGGATGGGTTTACGGCGTGTCCCGCGACCCTGCCCCCGCCACCCCGGCCCTTCATCACCCGCACACCCGCATCGCCGTTGTAGTTGCCCTGGCTGTTGCCGTTGCCGTTGCCGTTGCCGTTGCTGTTGCCTTGGCACTCGCCGTTGAAGTCATCACCCACCCACCAGCACCCACTACCTGAACAAAGCAACCCACCCCTCCCCCTGTAACACCCCTGTCAAGCCTTGTCCGTCCACGCCCGCGCCGCTACCCTGACCGGGCATTACATTGGCCCGGCATGTCCACTTCCCGTTTCGTACATCTCCACGTCCACACCGAGTTTTCGCTGGCGGATTCGACCATCCGTGTCCCGGCGAAGCCGGAGCAGGCTGACCCGAAGAAAGCCAAGCAGGCCAACCTGCTCAGCCGCGCTGTCGAACTGAAACTGCCTGCCCTGGCAGTGACCGACCTGAACAACCTGTTCGCCCTGGTCAAGTTCTACAAGGCCGCCGAAACCGTCGGCATCAAGCCCATYGCCGGCGCCGACATCATGATCGCCGAAGAGGGCATGACCCCCTGGCGCATGACCCTGCTCTGCCGCGACCGCGAAGGCTACCTCAGCCTCTCCCGCCTGCTCACCCGCGCGTGGATGGAAGGCCACCGCCCCGAAGGCGGCGTCGCTGTCCATCCGGACTGGCTCAAGGCCGGCTGCCACAACCTGTTTGCGTTGGCCGGCCGCGACAGCCTCGCCGGCCGCCTGGCCAACGAAGGCCGCCACGACCTGGCCGAGCAGCAGCTCGCCGACTGGCAGCGCGTGTTCGGCGACGGCCTGCATCTCGAACTGACCCGCACCGGGCGTGACGGCGAAGAAGCCTTCAACCAGTTTGCCCTGCTGGCCGCCGGCCAGCGTGGCCTGCCGGTGATCGCCAGYAATGACGTCCGCTTCCTGCAGCCGGAAGATTTCAACGCCCACGAAGCGCGCGTCTGCATCTCCTCCGGCCGTGTCCTGGATGACCCCAAGCGCCCGCGCGACTACAGCGACCAGCAGTACCTCAAGTCGGCCGAGGACATGTGCGCGCTGTTTGCCGACATTCCCGACGCGATCGACAACACGATCGCGCTGGCCGAACGCTGCAACATCGAAATGCGCCTGGGCACCTACTTCCTGCCCAACTACCCGGTGCCCGAAAACGAAACGCTCGACAGCTGGATCTGCAGCGAATCGCGCAAAGGCCTGGACGCGCGCCTCGAAAAGAACCCGCTGGCCGAAGGCAAGACCCGCGCTGACTACGTCGAACGCCTCGAATTCGAACTGGCCACCATCATCAAGATGGGCTTCCCCGGCTACTTCCTGATCGTGGCCGACTTCATCCAGTGGGGCAAAAACCAGGGCATCCCGATCGGCCCCGGCCGCGGTTCCGGTGCCGGTTCACTGGTGGCCTGGGCGCTGCAGATCACCGACCTGGACCCGATCCCGTACAACCTGCTGTTCGAGCGGTTCCTCAACCCCGAACGCGTGTCGATGCCCGACTTCGACATCGACTTCTGCATGGACCGCCGCGACGAAGTCATCGACTACGTCGCGCGCAAGTACGGCCGCGACCGCGTCAGCCAGATCATCACCTACGGCACCATGGCCGCCAAGGCCGTGGTGCGCGACTCCGGGCGCGTGCTCGGCTTCCCGTATGGCCTGGTCGACGGCGTCTCCAAGCTGATCCCCAACATCCTGGGCATCTCGCTCAAGGACGCCATGGGCGAAGGCAAGGATTCGGAAATGGCCTCGCCGGAGCTGATCCAGCGCTACCAGAACGAAGACGATGTCCGCGACCTGATCGACCTGGCCCGCCAGCTCGAAGACCTCACCCGCAATGCCGGCAAGCACGCCGGTGGCGTGGTGATCGCGCCCGAACCGCTGGCCGAGTTCTGCCCGCTGTTCGCCGAACACGACGAAGGCGGCCGCGGCCGCAACCCGGTCACCCAGTTCGACAAGAACGACGTCGAAGAAATCGGCCTGGTCAAGTTCGACTTCCTCGGCCTGCGCACGCTGACGATCATCGACTGGGCGGTCAAGGCGATCAACAAGCGCCACGAGCGCGCGGGCATTCCGCCGGTGGACATCACCGCGCTGCCGCTGGACGACGCGGCCACCTACAAGGACATCTTCGCCAACGGCAATACCGGCGCGGTGTTCCAGTTCGAATCCTCAGGCATGCGCCGCCTGCTGAAAGACGCGCGCCCCGACCGCTTCGAAGATCTCATCGCGCTGGTGTCGCTGTACCGCCCCGGCCCGATGGACCTGATTCCCTCCTTCAACGCGCGAAAGCACGGGCAGGAAGAAATCATCTATCCCGATCCGCGCACCGAAGCGATCCTGAAAGACACCTACGGCATCATGGTGTACCAGGAGCAGGTCATGCAGATGGCGCAGATCGTCGGCGGTTACTCGCTGGGCGGCGCGGACCTGCTGCGGCGCGCGATGGGCAAGAAGGTGCCGGCCGAAATGGCCAAGCATCGCGAGATCTTCCGCGAAGGTGCGGCCAAGGACGGGGTCAGCGAGGCCAAGGCCGACGCGATCTTCGACCTGATGGAAAAGTTCGCCGGCTACGGCTTCAACAAGTCGCACGCCGCCGCCTACGCGCTGGTGAGCTACCAGACCGCCTGGCTCAAGCGCCACTACCCGGCCGAGTTCATGGCCGCGACGCTGTCCTCGGACATGGACAACACCGACAAGGTGGTCGGCTTCCTGGCGGAGGTGCGCAACCTCGGCCTGACCGTGCTGCCGCCGCGGGTCAACGCGTCCGCCTACATGTTCGAAGCGTCCAGCGCCGACACCATCCAGTACGGCCTCGGCGCGATCAAGGGCGTCGGCCAGGGCGCATGCGAAGCGGTGGTGGAAGAGCGCCAGCGCGGTGGTCCGTATGAATCGCTGCTGGATTTCTGCATGCGCGCCGAATCGGGCAAGCTCAACCGGCGCACGCTCGAAGCGATGATCAACTGCGGCGCGATGGACGGCCTGGGCAAGAACCGCGCCTCGCTGATGCTGCAGTTGCCTGAAGTGCTCAAGGCCACCGACCAGATCACCCGCGAGAAGGCCTCCGGGCAGAATTCGCTGTTCGGCGCGCCCAGCCCGAAGAGCACCGCGATGCAGCTGGACCTGCCCGAAGCCAAGGAATGGGCACTGGGCCAGCTCCTCGATGGCGAACKCGACACGCTCGGCTTCTACCTGAGCGGCCACCCGTTCGATCCCTATGCCGAGGACGTCAAGGAACTGGTCGGCACCGACCTGGGCATGCTCGAACGCCTGATCCCGCCGGCGCGCCCGAGCAAGGACGGGGAGAAGCGCGCGTGGCGCCAGGAAACCCCGGTGATCCTGGCCGGCCAGGTGGTCGGCGTGCGCCGCAAGGGCGAAAGCCAGGTCTTCATGCAGCTGGAAGACAGCAAGGGCCGCGTGGAGTGCAGTGCCTTCACCGACGGCCTGGCCGAATTCGGCCACCTGATGACCAAGGACCGCATCCTGATCGTCAAGGGTGGCCTGCGCGAAGACGAATTCAACGGCGGCTACGCGTTGCGCCTGCGCCAGTGCTGGGATTACGACGAGGTGTGCGCCAACTACGCCACGCGTCTGTCGCTGCGCCTTGACCTGCGCCAGGGCGACCCGGCGTGGTCGCGCATCAACGCGCTGCTGGACCGTCACCGCCCCGGCCGCACACCACTGCGCCTGGATCTGCTGCTCGGTTCCGAACAGGGACCGGTGGCCGGCATGCTCGACGTGGCCGGCGATACCGCCGTGCGCGTGGACAGCCACCTGGTCGACGCCCTGCGCGCCGATCCCGCCGTGCGCACCCTGAAGGTGCGCTACAGCCCGCCGTGGGCCAACTGACCCGCGCCCTCCGCACTACAGGTACTTTGTTTTGATCAAGCGTTTGACCGTGCTGCTGCTCGCAGCCGTTGCCGTCACCGGCTGTTCCAGCCCGTCCCAGACCTTCGAGATCGACAACCCGGGCGATACACCGTTGACCCTGCGCATCGACGGCAACGAACTGCCAATCGCCGCGCACGCCTCGCGCCCGGTCAAGCTCAAGCCCGGCGAACACCACCTGCAGACCCCGGCGCTGGGCGATGTGCGGTTCATCGTGTACGCGCGTGGCAAGGGCGGCCTGATCAACCCGACCCTGGGCGAGTACGTGATCGCCAGCGAAATTTACGTCACCGACGAAGACAAGCTCAAGCACTTCGGCGCCCCCGGCAACCACATCGAACTGGGCGGGGTCGGCTTCGACGGTCCGTACAGCACCACCCATGCGCTGTTCATCGACCAGGCTTGGACGTTTGGCGTGCGCGAGCCGTTCCCGGACGAACAGACCGTGGCCCATGTGGACGAGACCGGCGGCCGGATCAGCACCAAGATCTTCACCGCCGCCGACTTCATCGCCTACGCCGAAGGCAATGCGGGCCAGCCCGGCGCCTACCGACGCCAGCAGCCGGCCGGCTACCAGCCCCCGCACTACACGCTGGAGGCCGCCCCGACCACGCTGCCGCCGCTGGACCCGGTCTTCGACGCCCATGCCGGCCCCCTGCGTGAGCTGTACGCGCGCTACCTCCGGGCCACCACGGCCGACGCCCAGCTGCAGCTGCAGCAGGAAGCGCTGCAGGCGCAGATCGCCTTTACCGTCGCCACCGCCGCGCTGGGCTCGGGCCTGCCGGTCGACGCCAACAAGGCCTACAACACCTTCGTCGAAACCCGCAGCACCCTGATGGGCAGTGCCGCGCTGGTGGTGCCCTGAGCTGACTGGCGCGCCCCGCCCCGCTGCGCTACCGTCGGTTTCCAGACGAGGGCGTACGGGGCTTTTCGGCGCATTCGGCTACACTTTCCCTCTTTTCTTCACGACGGTTTCCGATGAATCCGAACTACCTCGACTTCGAGCAACCCATCGCTGATCTGGAGGCGAAGATCCAGGAACTGCGCAGTGCCAGCGCAGGCCCTGCGGTCAATGTCGAGGCCGAGGTGCATGCCCTGCGGGACAAGCTGCGCGTGCGCACCGCGCAGATCTTCCGCAACCTGTCCTCGTGGCAGATCCTGCAGCTGGCCCGCCACCCCTCGCGCCCGTACACCGCCGACTACATCCGCATCTTCTGCGATGAGTTCCAGGAGTTGGCCGGCGACCGCGCCTTCGCCGACGACAAGGCCATCATGGGCGGCCTGGCCCGCATCGGTGGCCGGTCGGTGATGCTGATCGGGCACCAGAAGGGCCGCGACACCAAGGAAAAGATCAAGCGCAACTTCGGCATGCCCAAGCCGGAGGGCTACCGCAAGGCGCTGCGCCTGATGAAGATGGCCGAACGCTTCGGCCTGCCGGTGCTGACCCTGATCGACACTGCCGGCGCCTGGCCGGGCATCGACGCCGAATCGCGCGGCCAGTCCGAAGCGATCGCGCGCAACCTGCTGGAAATGGCCGAGCTGAAGGTGCCGGTGATCTGCACCGTGATCGGCGAAGGCGGCTCCGGTGGCGCCCTGGCGCTGGGCGTGGGCGACCGCACCGTGATGCTGGAATACAGCGTGTATTCCACCATCACCCCCGAAGGCTGCGCCTCGATCCTGTGGAAGGACGCCGGCAAGGCCAAGGACGCCGCCGAGCAGCTGGGCATGACCGCCCCGCGCCTGAAGGGCCTGGGCCTGATCGACAAGGTGGTGCGCGAGCCGACCGKCGGCGCCCACCGCAACCCGAACCAGATGGGCAAGCGCCTGAAGGCCGTGCTGCTCAACGAACTGGACGAACTGCAGAAGCTGTCGGTGGACGAACTRCTGGCCAGGCGTTACACGCGCCTGCGCAGCTACGGCACCTACGAAACGGTCTGAGCCGCGGCTCGATCGGCAAAAGGTAGAGCCGACCGTTGGTCGGCTGCCGTTGCGGTTGCCGCAGCAGCCACCTTCCCGGTAGTGCCGGCCGCTGGCCGGCTCCCGAT
>NZ_JBFULO010000224.1:0-5978 GCF_054049855.1 Stenotrophomonas sp. P5_B8
CGGCAAGCTCGGCTACCACTACAACCACTGCGGGCTGCTGCGCAAAACCATCCTGTCCGACGCGGACATCGGCGCCGGCCGGCACCAGGTACGGGCCGAGTTTGCCTACGCCGGCGGCGGCATCGGCCGCGGTGGCACGGTCACGCTGTACATCGACGGCAAGGCCGTGGGCAGCGGCGCGATCGAGCGCACCCACCCGCTGTACTACTCCTTCGATGAAGGCCTGGACGTGGGCATCGACACAGGGATGCCGGTGTACGAGGGCTATGTCACCGAGCGTGGCAAGTTCAACGGCACCATCCAGTGGGCGGAGATCCAGCTGGACCAGGACGATCACTCGCACATGATCGACCCCGAGAAACACCTGGCGGCGGTGATGCGTCATCAGTAGCAGGCAGACTCGCTGCGGCAGACCGACGGCATGCAAGACGTTGCGGCCAGCTCAATGCAGGCCCGCCAGGCTAAAGCAGCACCTGCCGCGTGCTGCGAAGAAAGCGATGGATCTCGTCTTCCACTGCCTCATCGATCATATAGACCGGCCGCTGGCCATTGGGGCAGCGCAGACGAGGCGTGGTTCCGAACAAACGGCAGATCAGCGGGCGCTCGGCGTAGACCTCGCACCCCTGCTTGCCCAGGTAGGGGCAACTGAGCTCAGCCAGGGCAGCATCACGCTCGGCCTCGCTCTTGATGGGCAGGCGCGCCATTTCCTCGGTCGACACCGTAACCGGACCGCAGCAGTCGTGGCACCCGACAATGCACCGGAAGGAAGGGATCTGATCGCGCAGCCGATCTATCGCGTCGCTGTTTGTATAGGGCATTGCGATGAGCCTCAGCCACACGTCAACGGAAGGCCATTTTACAACCCTGTTGCCCTGCTGGGCGGGCGGACGCGCGCCATGGCGTGAAGCCACCGCCAGGCGCCGATCGCGGCGACGGCCTGGTGGGCTGTCATGCCGCTGCAGGGCCTAGGCTACCACCGGTTCCCGCCCCGGAAGTCCGCCGATACCTACGCCTACCCGGCGACCACTGGGTTCAGGGGCGCATTCAGCACCTGACCTTGTGAGACCATGCGCCGAACAAACGGTCCTTCGCTCCACCGTGCTTCGTAGTCGTCAAGGACACACCCATGCCAGACACCGGCCTGTTCTACATGTTTGAAGTGTGCTGCAGCCCAACGAAAACGGCTCAACATGCCTTTCCTGAGATCGAGTTCATCCGGGTCCAATGCAACACCTGCCGGCATATCTTCAGGGCGACCGAACCGCCGAGTCTGGAAGCGTTCGTTGGCGGAGGCGCGGCTATCACGTGCGCCAAATGCGGAACACGGCAGGCGATCTCGGGGGCGCGTTTTGCTGAATACATGGAGCGCTTCCCGAGCGGCAATTGCGAGGAATACAGGGCCACGGCAGGAGACAGGCCATGACGCCACTCGACAAAGCCATCCGGAGAGAAGTCCAGGTCGGAGATGACACCTACACCGTGACCATCGACCCGACCGGCCTCAAGCTCGTGCTGAAGGGGCGAAGAAACGGGGTGGAACTGCAGTGGACCGAGCTGGTCAACGGCGACGCGGCGTTGGCTGCAGCGCTCCAGGCATCCATAGACGCCAAGTGACGCTCCACCAGACCGAACGCCCCGCCCGGTCACTCCCCGAGCACGCGCGCGATCGCAGCCGCCAGCAAGCTCCGCAGCGTCTCCTTCGCCAGGCCGGGATCGCGCACGGCGCGCATCGCCAGGCCCTCCACCAGCACCCGTAGCAGCAGGATGCGGGCCTGGATATCCCCTTCCTCCGGATCCCGTTCGCGCGCGATGTCGTGATGCCGCAGCCAGGCGCCGATCGCCGCGCTGGTCTGCCGGTCGTGCCGCCGCAATACTTCGGCCACCACCGGGTCACGGTGGGCTTCAGCGGTGATTTCCGCATACAGCGCGACGTTGGCGATGGCATTGCCGGCGGTCTCCAATGTCCCCCCGCGCGCCCACACCTCATGACAACGCAGCAGCCCCTCCACCAGATCCGATGCTGCCGGCATCTGGCCGATGGAGTCYTGGTCATGGGCCAGCTGACGCTCGATCAGCGCCAGGATCAGCGCGCGCTTGTTGGCGAAGTAGCGATACATCAGTCCCTGGCTGATGTCCGCTTCGGCGGCGATCTCGCTGATCGAGCCGGCATGGAAGCCACGGGCGATGAAGCAGCGTTGCGCCGCGTCGAGGATGCGTTGGCGCTGGGCCTCCGCACGGGCCGCGGCAGCATCTTCGGCGGGGGTGCCGGCAAGGGGGTTAAGCGTCATTGCTTGTCGTAGAAGGCGTCCAGTTGACGACGGATGGTACGGCATTCGACAGGTGAATGAACGGTCATTCATCTGTCATTTCACGCGTCCAGACTGCGCCGGCCTTCCCCCCTCCCGCGAACCCATCCGATGCGCCACGCCCAGCTGCACCTCCACCTGTTAGCCCTTGCCATCGCCACCGCCCTGCCCGGCATTGCCCTCGCCAACGACGCCGAACCCGCCGCCGATGCAGACATCGCCGCCCGCGATGTGGTCGCGCTGGACCAGGTCGTGGTCACCGCGCAGAAGCGCGCCACCAACCTGCAGGAAACCCCCATCTCGGTCTCCGTCGTGGATGCCGAAGCCTTGAAGGATCGCAGCGCGATCTCCATCGGCAGCCTCGCCGATGGCTCGATCCCCTCGCTGCGCGTCACCCCGTTCGCCACCCGCAGTTCCGCACTGAACATCGGTATCCGCGGCATCGGCGCGTCCGGCGATGCCAACCAGCCCGCGCGCGACGCCGGCGTGGGCGTTTACGTCGATGGCGTGTTCATGGGCCGCGCCCAGGGCCTGGGCAGCATGCTGTATGACGTGGAGCGCATCGAGGTATTGAAGGGGCCGCAAGGCACCCTGTTCGGCCGCAACACCGAAGGCGGCGCGCTCAGCATCGTCACCAAACAGCCCACCGGCGAGTTCGGCGGCAGCGTCAGCGCGGGCGTGTCCAACTACAGCGGCTACACCACCGGCCTGCACCTGGACCTGCCCAAGGTGGGCGATGTGAGCGTCAAGATCGACGCGGTGCAGGCCAAGCGCGGCGGCACCACCGACAACCCGATGCGCGGCGAGCGCGATTTCAACAGCTACGACAAGCGCGGCGCCCGCATCAGCGCACTGTGGCAGCCCAGCGACACCTTCTCCGCGCTGTATGCCTTCGACACCTCCTATGACGCCACCACGCCGTACCACACCCAACTGCTGGTACCGGGTGCCTTCGTGAGCCCGCTGCAGAAAGCCGGTGCCAGCGAGGATCGCCGCGATTCGTCCATCCTCGGCGGCCCGCAGGAAGACAACATCGGCCGCACCAGCGGCCACCTGCTCAACCTCGGCTGGACCTTGAGCGACACCCTCGAACTGAAGTCGATCAGCTCCTACCGCGAACTCACCCAGGGCCAGTTCGACATGGGCCTGGTCGACGCGATCTCCGCGTACGGCGGTCCGAACACTCCCTTCGCCCGCTACAGCCTTGCCCAGGTCTACCAGCACCAGTACAGCCAGGAATTCCAGCTGATCGGCACCACCTCGCAGGTGCAGTTCCTGGCGGGCGCCTTCTACTATCACGAAACCGCCGGCGACAACGCGCAGACGCCCAACATGCTGCTGTGGGGCCCCGGCGGCAACAGCTACACGCTCAACCCGGCCACCAACCCGTTGAACCTCGGCAACGTGCGCATCGACCGCGCCAGCAAGGCGTGGACCGACAGCCTGGGCATCTTCGGCCAGGCCACCTGGACGCCGGCTTCGCTCGAGCGCCTGCACCTCACCGCCGGCGGCCGCTACACCCGCGATGACAAGAAAGGCAGCCTGTACATCGTCAACGGCGCCGCCACCCACCTGGCCTTCGACGATGCCTGGGGCCGCTTCGATCCCATGGTGAACATCGCCTACGACCTGGGCGAAAGCGCAATGGTGTACGCCAAGTACAGCACCGGCTTCAAGGCCGGCGGCGCCAACTCGCGCTCCACCACCTATACCGCCTTCGCCCCGGAAGAAGTGACCGCATTCGAGCTCGGCTTCAAATCGCAGTTCTGGGACAACCGCGCACGCCTCAATCTGGCCTTGTTCGATTCGAAGATCGAACACAAGCAGATGGACTTCTCGCTGCCCTTCGACCCCAACAGCGGCGAAACCCGTACCACCATGGTCACCACCAACGCGCTCAGCAACGGCAGCTCGCGCGGTGCCGAGCTGGAGTTCAACGTGGTGCCGGTGGACAACCTCACCGTCGGCCTGAACTACGCCTACACCAAGATCGACGCACAGCGCGCCGTCGACCCGTTCGGCGCCGGCGTACAGGTCACCGTGCAACCGCTGCTGGCGCCGAAGAACGCCGGCAGCCTGTCGTTGGACTACCTGGTGCCGTTCGCCAACTTCGCCGCGCTCAAGTTCCATCTGGACGGCAACTGGTCCGACGGCTACTACACCAGCGAATACGACCAGATGCTCACCGACAGCTCGTTCATCGTCAACGCACGCGTGGCCCTGGTGGACGTCCCGCTCAACAGCGCCGGTTCCACCCTGGCTGTCTCGCTGTGGGCGCGCAACCTGCTCGATGAAGAGCACCTGTTCTACAAGCTCAACAACGCCTCCCTTGGCCAGAGCGGCATCTTCAATGATCCGCGCACCTATGGCCTGGACGTCACCGTCACCTTCTGACCGCATGGAGAACCCGATGAAGAACCGAACCGCCCCACTCGCCCTCGCCGTTGCCCTGAGCCTGCCCCTGCTCACCGGCGCGGGCGCAGCGCTCGCACGCGCGCCCGCCGCCGACACCACCAACGCCGCTCCGCGCACCGCCAACGTGCAGCCGGTCGCCGCCGATGCACAGCGCGTCATTCCGCTGCAGGGCGCATGGAACACCCGCACCTTCGTTGGCCTGCAGGGCAGCCAGGGCCCGATCCCGGCCAGCGCGTTCGTGCGCACCTCCGACCTGGGCCGCCTGACCGCCGCCGACCGCGACGCGCTGGCCGCTGCTGGCGTCACCCTGGATATCGACCTGCGCACCGCCGATGAGCAGGCGCAGTCGCCGGACCTGCTGGCCACCGATGCGCGCTTCGCCTACCAGCGCACCTCGCTGATGGGCACCGAGAAGATGGACCTGCAGAAGATGATGACCACCTTCCCCGATTCACTGGGCGCGGCCTACGTGCAGTGGCTGGACCACAGCCAGCCGCAGTTCAAGCAGGTCTTCCAGCGCATCGCCGCCGAGCGCGACGGCACCGTGCTGTTCCACTGCACGGCCGGCAAAGACCGCACCGGCATCATCGCCGGCCTGCTGCTCGACCTGGCCGGTGTCTCGCGCGCGGACATCGTGCACAACTACGCCATCTCCGCGCACTACCTGGAGGGGCAGCCCAAGGACAGCGCGATGAACGCGCAGATCATGGAACTCATCAAGCAGAACCCGGAGATCGGCAGGAAGATGGCCGGCATGGCGGGCACGGCGCCGGAGAACATGGAGATGTTCCTGGCGGCGCTRCATAAGCAGTATGGCGGCGCGGAGGGCTACCTGAAGTCCATCGGCGTGAGCGAGGCGGAAATCGATCAGCTGAAGGTGCGGCTCGGTCAGGCGGGTTGAGTAACCCGGGCAAACCTGGCCAACCGATAGAAAGCACAAGAGCCCTGGATAATCCGGGGCTCCTGCGTTGCCTGCACTTCCGGTCGCACGACACCCCCAGGTGCGGTGGACGCTCTCCCGTGCCTTCCAGCGTTCAGACCGGAATGCGCCGCCTTGCACGCGCCTATGTCGATCACAGCGTGTGCCATCCAACGCGTCGATGCCGATCAGGGAACCGACGATTCCAGCTCTTTCATTCGTCGCTTCTGCAGGTACAGCACCATCACCGCCAGCACCGCGGCCGACGCGCCCGTCAGCGGGATGGACGCCAATGACGCATAACTGATCGTGAGGCCGCCCAATGCACCGCCCAGCGC